>CAVKCU010000016.1:0-16135 GCA_963654645.1 Clostridiales bacterium
CGCAGCAATGCCCGGCGCGGGGGCTGTTTTTTCTGCGTCTTTGCGCGGTATTCCGCTTTTGCTCTGCCCGGCTCAAGGGTCAGCAGCCGCAGATAGGGTTTTGCCAGCACCTTGCCGCAAAGCACCATACAGGCCGCAGCCAGCGCAAGTAATAGCAGCAGTGCCGGGAGCTTGCCCACTGCGGCCATGCCCAGCAGTCGCAGCGGTGCGGCGGCACGGCTGGCAGCAGCGCCCGCCTGTACGGCATCCAGCGCAAGGGCGTCCACTGCGTTGCCAACCCATTGGAAAACTGCATAATAGACCGCCAGAAACAGCAGCGTGCCAACCACCGTGACAAGGCTTTTGTGCCGAGCACGGCGGTTGAGCAGCGCCACCGCCCAGCCCAGCAGAACGGCCAGCACCATGGAGACCCCCGCCAGCGCCAGTGCCACCGGCAGCGCCGCCAGCAGGGCTCCACCGGGGCGGGGTGCCGCCAGTGCATAGCAGACCACTGCGGGCACCCACGCCAGCAGCAGATAAATCAAACCGGTCAGGTATACCCCGCCGCAGCGCACCGCAAAAATAGCGCCCGGCGGAATGGGCAGCGCCAGCAGCTGCTGGTTATCCCGGCAGCGGAACAAATGCCCGTAACTGGTAAAGGCACTGGCCAGCACACTGACCGTCAGCGCCGAAAGCTCCATCAATACAAAATAGAGCCAGTCCAGCCCCTGCGGTACCAGCGTGATTGCCATGGGCAGCGCCATCGAGCCAAAGCTGAGCATGACCAGCAGCATCAGTGCCGCAAACAGCAGCGCGTAACCAAGCGTCCCTGCCCGGGAGCGCCGCTTTCCGGTCTTGCTGCTGCGCACAAAGGCTGCGCCCAGCTCCAGAAGCTGTTTTTTGAGCAATGCACGGATCATGACGCTTCCCCCGTATCCTCCAACTCCAGAAAGACCTCCTCCAGCGTATCATCGCCGCGCACCTGTTCCATGGCACCCTCGCGCACCAGTTGTCCCTTGCGCAGAATGGCTACCCGGTCGCAGAGCTTTTCAGCCACCTCCAGCACATGGGTGGAGAAGAAAATGGCACCGCCCTGCGCGCAGAAGGCTTTCATCTGGGTCTTGAGCTGATGGGAGGCCAGCGGGTCCAGCCCGACAAAGGGCTCGTCCATTAAGATCAGCTTCGGCTCATGCAGCAGCGCCGCAATGATGACAAGCTTCTGCTTCATGCCGTGGGAGTATGCCCCGATGGACTGTGCAAGGTCCTGCGTCAGACCAAAGGCATCGCCGTATTGCCGGATGCGCTGCGCCCGCTGTGCGGCGCTTACGCCGAAGATGTCTGCAATAAAATCAAGGTACTGGATGCCGGTCATATAATCGTAAAGCTGGGGGTCGTCCGGCAGGTACGCCAGGCGGCGCTTGCATTCCAGCGGGTCGTCCCGCACGGAAATGCCGTCCACATAGATTTCTCCTGCATCGAATTGCTGGATGCCGCAGCAGCATTTCAAGGTAGTGGTCTTGCCCGCGCCGTTGTGCCCGATAAAGGCACACAGCTCCCCCGGGCGGATGTGCAGGCAAAGGTCCTGCACGGCGGGCTTGCCGCCGTAGGTTTTGGTCAGATGCTCTATTTTTAACATGGGCTGCCTCCTTGCTTTCACATTTCGAGCCAAGTATACACCTTCCGGCGGGGGGAAGGTCAAGTATTTCTCCGGTTTTTCTTGCGTTTTGTAAGGGGCTGTGCTATACTTTTTGTCGAACTGAACAGAAAACAGCAGGTGCGTTCCGTCACTTTGCCCCACCGGGCGGCGGCAGGAACGTTAAAAGGGAAGCGGGTGCAGATCCCGCACGATCTCGTCACTGTGATAAGGGAGTCCACTGTCAGGGTGCTTTTGCACCGGTCACTGAGCCATCCGGCTTGGGAAGGCGGCAGCGGGCGTTGAGCTTTCAGTCAGGAAACCTGCCCGCTGTTGGTACCGGGGCTTTGCCGCCCCAGATCACGAGGAATTGGTTGTACCAAAAAGCCTGTAAGATACGGGGTCTTTTTGCTTTGCCATTTCGCAAGCAGAAGACCCCGTTTTTTCAGATACACCCTAGCTTCTCTTTCCTGTACCCTTCTGTTCAGCGCCGCATTTCATCCACATCAGGAAAGGAAAACAAGATGAGAAAACGCAACATCCGCAAAACGGCGGCCGCTCTGACCGCTCTGGCTCTGTGCGCCGGTGTACTGACCGGCTGCGGCGGGGCTGCTTCCAGCACTGCTTCCTCTGTTGCTGCCAGCTCTGCCATCAGCAGCGAGGCTTCCGGCGCAGACGCTGACGAACTGGCTGCACAGAACGTGGCAGACCTGATCGACGCCATCTATGTGCAGCAGCGCACCGATGACACCGATGCCCAGTGCGAAGCCGCAAAGGCTGCTTGGGACGCTTTGACCGATGCCCAGAAGGAGCTGGTGGAGGGCGAGAACGCCGACCCCGACTACTTTGGTCGCGACACCGGCGATGCCTCCAAGGACGATGCCCGCAACGCCGATGAGATTGGCGAGAACGAGCTGCTGGTGGTGTCCTTCGGCACCTCCTTCAACGACAGCCGCGCTACCGATATCAAGGGCATCGAGGACGCTTTGCAGGCAGCTTACCCCGATTGGAGCGTGCGCCGCGCCTTTACCGCACAGATCATCATCAACCATGTGCAGGCACGCGATGGCGAGAAGATCGACAACATGCAGCAGGCTCTGGACCGCGCTGTGGCAAACGGTGTGAAGAACCTGATCGTGCAGCCCACCCATCTGATGCACGGTGCAGAGTATGACGAGATGAACGAGATGCTGGACCAGTACCGCGACAAGTTTGAGAGTGTCGCTGTAGCTGAACCCCTGCTGGGCGAGGTCGGCGCAGACGCCACCGTCATCAATGAAGACAAGGAAGCTGTTGCCAAGGCCGTTACCGCTGCCGCTGTGAAGGAATCCGGTTACGACAGCGCCGCTGCTGCCGCTGCTGATAAGACCGCTTTCGTCTTTATGGGCCATGGTACTTCCCACACCGCTAAGGTGAGTTACAGCCAGATGCAGACCACCATGCAGACCCTGGGCTACGACAATGTGTTCATCGGCACGGTGGAGGGCGAGCCTGAGGAGACCTCCTGCGAGGCCGTCATCGAGGCTGTGAAGGCTGCCGGTTACACCAAGGTCATCCTGCGCCCGCTGATGGTGGTGGCAGGCGACCACGCCAACAACGATATGGCCGGTGAGGACGCCGACAGCTGGCTGAGCCAGTTTACCGCCGCAGGCTGCTTTGAGAGTGTGGACTGCCAGATCTCTGGTCTGGGCCGCATTGCGGATATCCAGCAGCTGTACATTGCACATACCAAGGCCGCTATGGATCTTCTGAACGGCTAATGGATTCAGAAGCCCTCTCCGGCGCTGCCAAGCATACGGAGAGGGCTTCTTTTATGGGCGCATTCCCCGCATGAGGAGAATGTACCCCCTACACCGGGCAGCCTAGACCCGGAAAAAATCTTTGATACTGAGGTATTTATTTATGCGTTGCAAACAGTTTATTTCCGTTTCTCTGGCCGGTGTGGTGCTGGCTGTTTCTCTGGCAGGCTGCGGCGGGACTGCCCCTGCCTCCTCCGCTGCGGCAAGCTCTGAGGCTGCTTCCTCCGTAGTAGCTTCCTCTGCTGTGGTCGAAGCCGCCCTGCCGGACGGCGTATACACCGCCGACTTTGAGACCGACAGCAGCATGTTCCACACCAGCGAAGCCTGCAACGGCAAGGGCACCCTGACCGTGGAAAACGGCGTGATGACCTTCCACGTCAGTCTGGCCTCCAAAAAGATCGTGAACCTCTACCCCGGCCTTGCAGCCGACGCCGAGGCCAACAAGACCGCATGGCTCATCCCCACTGTGGACACCGTTACCTATGCAGACGGCACCACCGAGGAAGTGTACGGCTACGATATCCCGGTGGAAGCGCTGGACACCGACTTCCAGCTGGCTTTGCTGGGCACCAAGGGCAAGTGGTACGACCACATCGTGAGCGTGCGCAACGCTGAGCCTAAGACCGAACAGGCCGCCGAGACCCCCGCAGACGGTACCTACACCGCTGCCGTAGTGCTGGAGGGCGGCTCTGGTCGCGCCACCGTGGAAAGCCCCGCTGCCCTGACCGTGGCGGAGGGCAAGATGACCGCTACCATCGTGTGGAGCAGCCCCAACTACGATTACATGATCGTGGACGGCGAGAAGTATCTGCCCACCAACACCGAGGGCAACTCTACCTTTGAAATTCCTGTAGCTGCACTGGGCACCCCGCTGGCTGTTACCGCCGATACTGTCGCCATGAGTAAGCCCCATGAGATCGAATACACCCTGACCTTTACTTTGGAGTAACATCCCATGAAGCTGACCCGCGCTCAATTTTTAAAGGCTCTGCCCGCCGCCGCGCTGGTGCTTGCAGGCTGCACTGCCGCACCCGCCGCACCGGCTGATACGGACGAGCTGGTATTTGACCATGCCTACCCGCTGGACTACGCCACCCAGTTTACCGCCGACCGCTATGCAGACGGCTCTACCCTGCTGAGCATCCCGGACGCACAGGCAAAATTCCTTGTCCGACCGGAAGGCGCCGCCGCCCTGCACACCGTGCCTGACGGGGTGACCGTTTTGCAGCAGCCGGTGCAGAATATCTATCTGGTGTCCACCTCTGCCATGGACTTGTTCCTCCATCTGGACGCGCTGGACAGCATTGCCCTTTCCGGCACCCGTGCCGAGGGCTGGTATCTGGACGAGGCAAAGCAGGCCATGCAGGACGGGCGCATCGCCTACGCGGGCAAGTACAGCGCCCCGGACTACGAGCGCATCCTGACCGCAGACTGCGGTCTTGCGGTGGAAAACACCATGATCTATCACACTCCTGAGGTAAAGGAGCAGCTGGAACGGTTCGGCATCCCGGTGCTGGTGGAGCGTTCCAGCTACGAGAGCAGCCCGCTGGCGCGGATGGAATGGATCAAGCTGTACGGCATCCTGCTGGGGAAAGAAGCTCTTGCCGAGGAGGTGTTCGCCCAGCAGGCGCAGCGCATTGCGCCGCTGCTGGAACAGCCCTCCACCGGCAAAAGCTGTGCCTTTTTCTCCATTACTTCCAGCGGCCTTGCCACGGTGCGCAAAAGCGGAGACTATGTGGCGCAGATGATCGGCATGGCCGGGGGCGAATATGTTTTTGCAGACCTTGCCGACAGCGGCAACAATCTTTCCACCATGAATATCCCGCTGGAAGATCTTTACGCAGGGGTCAAGGACGCCGATGTGCTCATTTACAACGGCACCATCGAAGGCACTATCTCCACCAAGGAAGAGCTGCTTGCCCGCTGTGCATTGCTGGCGGAGTGCAAGGCGGTACGCAGCGGGGATATCTGGTGCACGACGCCCAGCTTTTTCCAGCAAAGCATGGCGCTGGCAGATTTTATGCTGGATCTCCACGCCGTTTTTACCGGGGAGGTTGCCGACCCCGACACCCTGCATTTTTTGACCAAGATCACCTGAGGAGCCGCTTATGACCAGCCGCAAACGCCTTGTTTTCTCCTATTGCTGCCTTGCCCTGCTGCTGGCAGTGCTGTTTGCCGTGAGCCTGTTCTGGGGCAGCGTTTCGCTTACCCCGCAAGCTGTGCTTGCCGCTTTGACCGGACGCGGACAGGATGCGCTGAGCGTGGGCATCATTACCCAGCTGCGCCTGCCCCGCGCGGTGATGGCTGCATTGCTGGGCGCTGCGCTCTCGGCGGCGGGCTACCTGCTGCAGACCTTTTTCGCAAATCCCATTGCCGGACCCTTTGTGATGGGAATTTCCAGCGGAGCTAAGCTGGCGGTGGCGCTGGTAATGGTGCTGTTTTTGAACTACGGTCTGCTGACCAGCTCTGCCGTGCTCATTCTTGCGGCCTTTGCGGGCGCCATGGCGGCTATGGCCTTTGTGCTGGCTGCTGCCCGCCGGGTGCAGCGCATGAGCATCCTTGTAATATGCGGCGTGATGATCGGCTACATCTGCTCTGCTATTACCGAGTTTGTGGTGGCATTTGCGCAGGACAGCAGCATCGTCAACCTGCACAACTGGTCGCAGGGCAGCTTTTCCGGCATGACGTGGGGCAACGTGCGTACGGCGGCGCTGGTGGTGCTGCCCGCACTGGCAGCAGCCTTCTGCCTTGCAAAGCCCATGGCTGCTTACCAGATGGGCGAAGCCTACGCCCGCAGCGTGGGCGTGGACGTGCGGCGGTTCTCCCGGCTTTTGGTGCTGCTTTCCAGCCTGCTTGCCGCCTGCGTTACCGCCTTTGCGGGACCCATCTCCTTTGTGGGCATCGCCGTGCCGCACCTTGTCAAGCAGCTGCTGGGCAGCGCCCGCCCGCTGTATGTGCTGCCGGGCTGCTGTCTGGGCGGGGCGGCGTTCTGCCTGCTGTGTGATTTAATTGCCCGCAGCCTGTTTGCGCCCATGGAGCTTTCCATCAGCGCGGTCACCGCCGTATTTGGCGCACCGGTGGTCATTGGGCTGCTGCTGCGCCGCAACCGGGAGGATGTACGATGAAGAACTCCGTTGAAGCCAAAGCGCTTGCCATCGGCTACGGCAAAGCTGCCCTTGCGCAGGATATCGCGTTGGGCGCTGCCAAGGGACAGGTGCTGGCGCTCATCGGTCCGAACGGCGCGGGCAAATCCACCTTGCTCAAAACCTTAGCCGGGCAGCTGGCTCCCTTAGGCGGCGCAGTGCTGCTGGATGGGCAGGAACTCGCCCGCATCCCCGGCAATGCCCGGGCGCAGAAGCTGGCGCTGATGCTGCCCCACACCCGCCGCACCGAGCTGACCACCTGCTTTGAATTTGCGGCGGCGGGACGCATCCCCTACACCGGGCGGCTGGGCATCCTTTCTGCCGAGGACAAAAAGCAGGTGCAGAATGCGCTGGAACTGGTAGGCGCGGCGCGTCTGGCTGACCGGGACTTCAACTGCGTCAGCGACGGGCAGCGGCAGCGCATCCTGCTGGCGCGGGCAGTCTGTCAGCAGCCGCAGGTGCTTTTGCTGGACGAGCCCACCTCTTTTCTGGACATCAAGGGCAAGATCGAGCTGCTGACCATCCTGCAAAAGCTGGCGCATAAGCAGCAGCTTGCGGTCATCGTTACCCTGCACGAGCTGGACATGGCGCAGAAGATCGCGGACGCGGTGGTCTGCGTTTCGCCGCACAGCGTTTCTGCCCCCATGCCCCCGGCGCAGGCCTTTGCCCGGGGAAACATCAAGGCACTCTACGGCCTGACCGAAGAACAGTACAGCGCTGTTTTTGACCCGCCAAAGCCAAAAAAGCCGCAATTCGAACATTATGTGCGCAGCGGGCAGAAGCTGCTGCGCTGCGGCTACACCACCGGCACCTGTGCGGCGCTGGCAGCAGCCGGGGCTGCCCGACTGCTGCTGACCGGCACAGCGCCGGAAACGGTCGCCCTGCGCACGCCAAAGGGCATCGTGGTGGAGGTAGCTCCCCTGTTCTGCCGCGCTGCTGCCGAGGGCGCAGAATGTGCCATTGAAAAGGACGGCGGCGATGATGTGGACGTGACCACCGGTCTGCCGGTGACTGCCACAGTGACGCTGCTGCCCGGCACGTCCGAGGTACGCATTACCGGCGGCGCAGGCGTGGGCAGGGTGACGAAGCCCGGGCTGGACCAACCGGTCGGGCAAGCCGCCATCAACCATGTGCCCCGGCAGATGATCGCCGAGGCGCTGCACCGGGAGGCGGAAGCCGCCTGTTACCCCGGCGGTTTTGCTGTGACCATTTCGATCCCCGGCGGCGAGGAGGTAGCCCAGCGCACCTTCAATCCCCATATCGGGGTGGAGGGCGGGCTGTCGGTGCTGGGCACCAGCGGTATCGTGGAGCCCATGAGCCAGCAGGCCATTCTGGACACCATCCAGCTGGAGATGAATCAGGCGGCGCTGCGGGCAAAAGACCACCGGCGGCTCATTCTTGCCCCGGGCAACTACGGGCTGGACTACCTGCACGAAGCCTACCCGCAGTTTGCTGACATCTCGGTGGTCAAGACCTCAAACTTTATTGGAGATACGTTGGATATGGCAGCAGCGGCGCACTTTGAGCAGGTGCTGCTGGTGGGACACATCGGCAAGCTGTGCAAGCTGGCGGGCGGCATTATGAACACCCACTCCCACACGGCAGACTGCCGCACAGAGCTGTTCTGCACCCACGCCGCCCTGTGCGGTGCTGACCGGGAGGTGTGCACTGCACTGTACAACGCCGCCACCACGGATGCCTGTCTGGAAATTCTGGATGCAGCCGGGCTGCGGGAGCCGGTGCTGCAAAGCCTGCTTGCCGCCGTCCAGCTGCATCTTGACCGCCGCGCGGGCGGGGCGTTCCGGGTAGGTGCCGTGCTGTTTTCAAACCAGCACGGTCCGCTGGGACAGACCGAAACTGCCGCCCGCCTGCTGAACGAATGGAAGGAGTAACGCACATGGTACATTTTGTGGGTGCCGGCCCCGGCGCACCGGATCTGATCACCCGGCGCGGTGCAGCATTTTTACAGGCCGCAGACTGCATTATTTATGCAGGCAGTCTGGTCAACCCGGCGCTGCTGGGGCTGGCAAAGCCGGGCTGTTCCATCTACAACAGCGCCGAGATGACGCTGGAACAGGTGCTGGACGTGATGCGCCAAATGGAAGGCGCTGGCAAAACCACCGTGCGTCTGCACACCGGCGACCCCTGCCTGTACGGTGCCATCCGGGAGCAGATGGATGCCCTGGACGCAGACGGCATTTGTTACGATGATACCCCCGGTGTTTCCAGCTTTTGCGGCGCTGCCGCTGCGCTGAACGCCGAGTACACTTTACCCACGGTCAGCCAGACGGTCATTATCACCCGCATGGAGGGGCGCACCCCCGTGCCGGAGCGGGAAAGGCTGGCAAGCCTTGCCGCACACGGCGCGACCATGGTGATCTTCCTGTCCATCGGGCTGATCGATAAGGTGCAGGCGGCGCTTTTGCAGGGCGCCTATACATCGGACACCCCCGCCGCCGTGGTTTACAAAGCCAGCTGGCCGGAAGAAAAAATCGTGCGGTGCACGGTTGGTTCTCTGGCAGAGAGCACCCGCGCGGCGGGCATTACCAAGACGGCGCTTATCGTGGTGGGAGATTTTCTCGGCACGCAGTACGAACGCAGCAAGCTGTACGACCCCGCCTTTACCACCGAGTTCCGTAAAGGAGAGCCGGTATGACCTGCGCCTACCTTGCCTTTACGAATACCGGTCTTGCACTGGCAAAACGCCTTGCCGCCGCCCTACCCGGCAGCGTTGCCCGGTGCGGGCAGGATGGCGCTTCCCTTGCAGAATGGACAGGCACGCAGTTTGTGCAGTCGGATGCACTGATATTCGTAGGCGCTGCGGGCATTGCAGTGCGGGCTATCGCGCCCCACTGCAAGAGCAAGACCACCGACCCTGCTGTGGTGGTTGTGGATGAATGTGGACGGTTTGCCGTACCCATTTTGTCCGGGCATTTGGGCGGTGCGAATGATCTGGCGCGGGCGATTGCTGCAGTATGCGGAGCCGTGCCGGTGATCACCACCGCCACCGATGCCCATGGAATTTTTGCGGCGGACGAGTGGGCAAAGCATCAAAACTGCATGGTGCTGGAGCCGGAGCGCATCAAGCTGGTCAGCGGCAAATTACTGGCTGGGCAGTCGGTATATTACTGGGCTGATTTCCCGGTAACAGGTGCTGTTCCCGCAGGGCTTTTCCCCGCCCACACCCCGGAAAAAGCTGACCTTGCACTCACCCTTTGCCCCACCGGGCATGCGCTGCATCTTGCGCCGCGCATCGGGGTGCTGGGCATCGGCTGCAAGCGGGGCACAAGTGCCGACACGCTGGAAGCCGCTTTTGCCGCCTTCTGCGCCCGGCATAGCCTTGCTGTGCAGGCAATTACCGCCGCCGCAAGCATCGACCTGAAGCAGAATGAGCCGGGTCTGCTGGCCTTTTGTCAGGCGCACGGCTGGCCGGTGCGGTTTCACTCTGCCGCACAGCTGCGTAGCGCGCCCGGACAGTTCACCCCCTCCCCTTTTGTACAGAGCGTGACCGGTGTGGACAATGTATGCGAGCGGGCGGCGGTGCTGGACGCTGGCGGCAGTCTGTTTTACCCAAAATTTGCCTGCAACGGCGTGACCTTTGCGCTGGCGTGCAGGCCCTTTGACCCAGACTGGAGGTGGCAGAATGATTGACGTGATGGAAATTGACATCGACCGCCCGCAGAAGGTAGTTTATGTCGTGGGGCTTGGCCCCGGCGAACCTTTTTATATGACCCAGCAGGCTGCAAACACGCTGGAAAGCGTTGACGCTATCTGCGGGTATAAGGTCTATCTTGACCTCATCCGCGATGAGTTCCCCTGCGAGGAATACTATTCTACCGGCATGACGCAGGAGATCGACCGCTGCCGCTGGGCGCTGGAAAAGGCGCGCACCGGCAAGCGGGTGGCACTGGTCTGCTCCGGCGATGCCGGGGTGTACGGCATGGCAAGTCCCCTGCTGGAGCTTGCCCCGGACTACCCGGACGTTGCCGTGGAGATCGTGCCCGGGCTGACCGCTGCCCTCAGCGGCGGGGCACTTCTGGGCGCACCGCTGGCGCACGATTTCTGCGTCATTTCCCTTTCCGACCGGCTGACCCCGTGGGAGGTCATCGAGAAGCGGCTGGCCTGTGCCGCTATGGGAGATTTCTGCGCTGCGCTGTACAATCCCTCCTCCAAGGGCAGACCGGACTATCTGGCAAGGGCGGTACGCATCCTGCTGAAAAACGGCAAAAGCGCCGATACCGTCTGCGGCATCGTGCGCAACATCGGTCGGGAGGGGCAGACCGCCCGCATCCTGACCCTTGCACAGCTGGAAAACACTGCGGTGGATATGTTCACCACCGTGTACATCGGCAACGCCGCCACAAAGCAGCTGGGCGATAAAATGGTCACCCCGCGGGGGTACCGCAGATGAAGGCAGTGGTTTTCAGCGGCACTACCGAGGGGCGGGTGTTCTCCCGGCAGCTGGCAACGCTGGGCGCAGAGGTGCTGGTCAGCGTTGCCACCCCGCTGGGGGCAGAGGAACAGGGCGAAGCGGACAGCATCGCCGTGCACTGCGGGCGGCTAAGCCCCGAGGAAATGGCCGCCCTTTTGCAGGACGCTGTGCTGTGCGTAGACGCTACCCACCCCTATGCGGTGGACGCCACCAAAAACATTCGGGCTGCGTGTTCAGCAGCCGGGGTGGAATACCACCGGCTGCTGCGGGCAGAAAGCCCCTTGCCTGCCGGGAGCATGTTGTTTGCCACGGCGACACATGCAGCCGAATTTCTCGCCGGGTGCAGCGGCAATGTGCTGCTGACCACCGGTGCAAAAGAGCTTGCCGCCTTTGCTGCGCTCAGCCCGGAGCGGCTGTTCCCCCGGGTGTTGCCCACGCGGGAAGGCATTGCCGCCTGCGAAGCTGCCGGTATCCCGCACAGGAATATCATTGCCATGCAGGGACCCTTCAGCTATGCGCTGAACTGTGTCCTGATGAAGCAATTCTCCATCCGGTATCTGGTCACGAAGGACGGCGGTGCCGTGGGCGGCTTTTCCGAAAAGGCACAGGCCGCACAGGACACCGGCGCGCAGCTGATCGTGGTGCGCCGCCCAGCTGAAAATGGACAAACTGCCGCACAAATTCTGGCACGCTGCAAGGAGGTTCTGGCATGATCTCTCTGATCGGAATGGGTTCCGGTTGCCCGGAAAGCCTGACCGCACAAGGGCTGGCTGCACTGCAAAGCGCAGGGCTCATCCTTGGGGCAAAGCGCCTGTTGGAGCATTTACCGGCGGGGTGCACTGCTGACCGCAAAGCGGTGTATAAGCCGGAGGAGATCCTTGCGTGTCTCGCTGCACAGCCGGATACGGACACCGCTATTTTGTACAGCGGCGACACCGGGTTTTACTCTGGTGCGGCAAAGCTGTTGCCCCTGCTGCGGGCTATGGGCTACTCCGTCCGGGTGCTGCCCGGGCTTTCCAGTGTGCAGTTTTTAGCCGCCGCTGTGGGACGCCCTTGGCAGGACTGGAAGCTGGTATCGGCGCATGGCCGCGCCTGCGACCCGGTAGCAGAGGTTTTGGCGTATCCACAGGTGTTTTTCCTCACCGGCGGCGGGGACACCCCTGCCACCCTTTGCGCTAAACTGACCGCTGCCGGGCTGGGCTCTGCCCACGCCCTTGTGGGCGAAAACCTTGGCACCCCGGCAGAAGCCATCCGCTTTGGTCTTGCCCGGGAACTGGCAGCGCAGAGCTTTGCACCGCTGAGCGTGTTGCTGGTGGAGCGGGAGGCTTTGCCGCCCCGCCGCACCCCCGGCCTTCCGGACGATGCCTTTATCCGGGGCGCTGTGCCTATGACCAAGCAGGAGGTGCGCGCCGCCGCGCTGGCAAAGCTGGCGGTGACCCCCACGGACACCCTATGGGACGTGGGCGCTGGCACCGGCAGTGTGAGCGTAGAGTTGGCGCTTGCCGCCCCTGCCGGGCAGGTATATGCCGTAGAGTGTGACCCGGAGGCCTGTGAATTGATCCAGAAAAACCGGGAGAAATTTGCCTCTTACAATCTGACCCTGATCGAGGGCAAAGCACCCGAAGCGCTGGAAGCACTGCCCGCCCCGGATGCTGTATTCATCGGCGGAACAAAGGGCAATATGGACGCCGTTATAGACGCTGTGTTGCACAAAAATCCAGCTGCACGGCTGTGCATTGCCGCCATTGCGCTGGAAACGCTCAGCGCCGCCGTGGCAGCCCTGACCGCCCACGGTCTTGCCGCCGAGGTGACGCAGATCGCCGTCAGCCGCACAAAAACGGCGGGCAGTCTGCATTTGCTGATGGCGAGCAACCCTGTATTTCTCATTACGGGGGCACGGACATGATGCAATTTCTCATCGCCGCGCCGCGCTCCGGCAGCGGCAAGACCACCGTCACCTGTGCTGTACTCACTGCCTTGCAGCAGCGCGGGGCTGACCCCTGCGCCTTCAAATCTGGGCCGGATTACATCGACCCCATGTTCCACCGCAGCGCGCTGGGGGTGGAAAGCCATAATTTGGACCTCTACCTCTCTGCCCCGGATACGGTGCGCACGCTTTACGCCCGCTATTCCGCCGGGCACGGTGCTGCCGTATGTGAGGGTGCCATGGGCTTTTACGATGGACAGGGGCTGACCACCCGCGCAAGTGCATGGGAGTTGGCCGACACGCTGGCACTGCCGGTGCTGCTGGTGGTGCAGCCAAAGGGGGCAAGCATCACCCTTGCCGCCGCGCTGCGGGGGCTTTTGCAGTTCCGCACACCCAGCCACATCGTGGGTATTCTGCTCAACGATTGCTCCGAAGCTTTGTACAAAACGCTGCGCCCGATGCTGGAAGCTGAGACCGGGCTGCCGGTGGTGGGGTATCTGCCCCATCTGCCGGGGTGCGCCATCGAGAGCCGCCACCTCGGGCTGAAAACCGCCGGAGAGATCGCCGACTTGCAGCAAAAGCTGGGGCAACTCGCCGATGCCCTTGTGCTGGACTGGGCACAGCTGGCAGAGCTGACCGATTGCCCTGCCCCGGCTGCGCCGCAGCTCGCCGCACCGTACACACCCGCCGTCCGCATTGCCGTGGCGCGGGACGAAGCCTTCTGCTTTGCCTACGCCGAAACACTGGACGCCTTGCGGGACGCAGGCGCGGAACTTGTGTTTTTCAGTCCGCTGCGGGACGCTGCCCTGCCGGAAAATATCGACGGGCTGTATCTGCCCGGGGGCTACCCGGAGCTGTACGCCCGGCAGCTGAGCGAGAACTGCGCCCTGCGTGCTGCCATCCGGGACGCAGTGCAAGAGGGTCTGCCCACTGCCGCCGAGTGCGGCGGCTTTCTGTATCTGGGGCAGGCGCTGGAGGGCACAGACGGCAGGGTTTACCCCATGGCAGGAGTGCTGCCGGGCAGCGGACACAACGCCGGACGGCTGGTGCGCTTTGGCTATGCCGCTATGACGGCAAAGGCCGACAGTATGCTTTTCCGCGCTGGAGAGACTTTGCCTATTCATGAATTTCACCACTGGGATTTCTCTGAAAATGGCACGGATTTTTCTGTGCGCAAAACCGAAAAAAGGCAGTGGGAATGCGGTTTTGCAAACGCACATTTGTACGCCGGTTTCCCGCATCTTTACTGGGCGGGCACTGTCCTGCCCCGCCGCTTTGTGCAGGCGGCGCAGCACTTTTTGAAACACAAAGGATGACGAAAATGACCGAAGCTAAACTGATGCAGCTGCTTGCTGCCATCACCCCGCCGGACGAAGCAGCCCGCGCCGCCGCCCACGCCCACTGGGCAAGCCTTGCTAAACCCTTGGGCGGACTGGGTGCGCTTGAGACCATGCTGGAGGATGCCGCCGCGCTGACCGGCACGGCGCAATTTGATTTTTCCCGCCGGGCGGTGGCGGTGCTCTGCGCGGACAACGGCGTAGTGGCGCAGGGCGTAAGCCAGACCGACCAGAGCGTGACCCGCGCCGTAGCCGAAAACCTTGCCGCGCGGCGCACCAGCGTCTGCCGGATGGCGCAGGCGGCGCACTGCGATGTGCTGGCGGTAGATATGGGCATCGCCGGTGCACCGGTGCCAGGCGTGCGGGACTGCCGCATTGCCGCCGGGACTGCAGACTTTACCAAAGGTCCTGCCATGACCCGCGCCGAAGCGGTGGAGGCCATTGGCCGGGGCATTGCCCTGACCCGGCAGCTTGCCGCCGAGGGCTATGGGCTGGTGGCTACCGGCGAGATGGGCATTGGCAACACCACCACCTCCAGCGCCGTGGCTGCCGTGCTGCTGGCACAGCCGGTGCAGACCATGACCGGGCGCGGTGCGGGGCTTTCCGATGCAGGGCTTGCCCGCAAGGTAGAAGCTATCCGGCGGGGCATTGCCTGCAACAGTCCCGCCCCTGATGACGCCTTGGACGTACTGAGCAAGCTGGGCGGCTTTGATATCGCCGGACTGTGCGGGATGTTTTTGGGCGGTGCGCTGGCGGGCGTGCCCGTGCTGATGGATGGTTTCATCAGCGGGGTGGCGGCGCTGTGCGCCGTGCGGCTGTGCCCGGCAGCAGCCAAGGCCGTGTTTGCCAGCCACTGCTCCACCGAGCCTGCAGCCCAGCTGGTGCTGGAAGCGCTGGGCAAAGCGCCCCTGCTTACCGCCGGTCTGCATCTGGGCGAAGGCACCGGCGCAGTAGCCAGTATCCCGCTGTGGGATATGGCGCTGGCTGTCTACGAGGGTTGCTATTCCTTTGCAGAGGGCGGCATTGCGCCGTACACGCCCCAATGCTGACGCTGGTGCTGGGCGGCGCTGCCAGCGGCAAAAGCGAATACGCCGAAGCGCTTGTGCTGCGCAGCGCTTTGCCGCGGTATTATCTGGCTACCATGCAGGTGTGGGATGCCGAGTGCGCCGCCCGGGTGGAAAAACACCGCAAAATGCGCGCTGCAAAGCAGTTTGAGACCATCGAATGTCCGCTGCATTTAGAGACGGTGCGTCTGCCCCGCAGGGGCACGGCACTGCTGGAGGATTTGGGCAACCTGACCGCCAACGAACTGTACGACCCCGCCGGGGCTGGCGATGCCGCCGCCGAGCACATTTTGCAGGGGCTGGACAGCCTTGCCGCGCAGTGCGAAAACTTGATCGTTGTCTCCAACGAGGTATTCAGTGGCGGCGCGGACTACGCCGGGGACACCGACCGCTATCTGCTGGCGCTGGCGCGGGTAAACAACGCCCTTGCCGCCCGGGCAGACGCTGTGGTGCGGGTGGTGTGCGGCATCCCTGTCTATTATAAAGGAGTGGAAAAATGATCGTTTTGCAGACCATTGCGGTGGCGTTTGCCATGTTTTCGGCGGTGCCGGTGCCGCAGTTTGCGTGGAACGAAAAGAATATGCGGTACGCGCTGTGCGCCTTTCCGCTGGTGGGGCTTTTATGCGGGGCGCTTTGGTGCGTGTGCGGGCTGCTGCCTCTGCCTGCCCCGGCGCGGGCTGCTGGGTTCTGCCTTGTGCCGGTGTGGGTGACCGGCGGCATCCATCTGGACGGCTACGCCGACACCTGCGATGCCTTTTCCAGCTATGGCGACCGGGAAAAGAAGCTGGAAATCTTAAAAGACCCGCACTGCGGTGCCTTTG
>CAVKCU010000017.1:0-16060 GCA_963654645.1 Clostridiales bacterium
GGTGGGCAGCCGTCAAGGTCTGACCGTCCGTGAAATATTGTTTTTCGTAGCTCATTCGTTCCTCCCTAAGATCATTTTTCCAAGGACCGCCTGCCCCAGCACGGCGAATACCGTGTCTGTCGGCGGATCCGGCTGCGGCGGGTCGGGCTGATCAGGAATACGGTCTTTCGGCCATGGGTCACAGGTCGCAGTGATTTTTACGGTGGCTTTGTACTCGCCGGGCGTCATCTCCACGTCCAGTTGCCCTGCCCAGACCTCGCCGTTCCGGACAAAATAAAAATGCAGCCACTGACCCTGAAGCAGCGCTTCCAGCTGCGCCCGGATAGACGCCCACTGTGCTTTGGGTCGGTCGCAGACAAACTCCATCGAAATCTTCCGCTTTTTGTGGTGCACGCTGCCGTCCACCGCGCGGGTCAGATCCAGCAGAAAATCTGCGCCGGGCACCTCAACAAGCATAGAATCGGTTTCCGGTTTGCCGATCTGTGGAGAGTCGCGCTTGAGCCACAAACCAAAGTCCGACCGCATGGAGAGTGTTCTTTTGGGGGTGGTGATGTGCATATCGTTCATGTGGGGGTTTTGGGCGGCGAGCGCTTCCAGTGCGGCATAGTCTCTCATATGTAGGTCACCTCAGTTCCGTCATCGGCAGTCTGTACTGCAGGGACGGGTTCGACAGATGGGTCAGGAGGACGATAGACCAGCGTTTCGCCGTCCCAGAGATAATCCGTGTAGAACCCTTCTGTGATACCGGACAGATCGTCCAGAAGGATCTCATCGGGCGGCAGCGGGTTCGGAATAACGCTTTCGTGGCACCAGCCGCCTGCATACAGCCGCCCATCAGAGCAGACCCTGCACTTGAATTTAAAGTGTTTCATAGTTCTCCTTACATAAAGCCGTACAGTTCCAGTGGCCTGCAAACCTCATCGTTTTGGCTGACGCCATCGCCGCCGGGGCTTTGCAAGCTGAACGACCATATTCCGACAGGAGCAATACCGGAGTAAGACGATGTTCTTTCGTTTCCGCTGCCAAACGTCATGCCTGTGCCACTCACTTTAACGGTTCTCCAGTGCACGGTATTCCACGGATACGCGAAAGAGTACGTTTGCCCATTGACTGGAAGAATGACAGTAAGTCTGCCCGCATTACCACCATTGGCGAACCAAGTGCCGCTTTTATTTGTATCGTATACCAACATAACAGACGAATAAGAAGAAAGGTCGATTCTTGTTGTTTGTGCAGTAAATTCTCCTTTTGGGTTGCCATAAGAATCCTTTTCATAAGGCCATTCAAAAATTTTACTGTTTCGAATGCCGTTGAACGTAATGGCACCGCTGCTGATGGAGCAGCTGCCCATGCCGTCCGTAATGGAGATGGCGTTGGACTGGATATTGACCATGCTGCTGCCATCCATGACCCGGATGCCATCATTCAGAATCTGTACTCGTTTGCCGGGCAGGAACTCATGCCGGACGATGAGACCGTTCTGCGGGGTATATTCCAGGAAGTTTGTGGCAGTTTTAGCGGCTTCATTTGCGGCGGTATCATCCGTGTACTTGGAGGCTTTTACCCAGTCGGCGGCGTTATAGTCGGCACCCTCTGCTCGGGAGACCTGGCAGCGCATAATATCACCGCCGTCGCCCTGCATCCAGATGTCGCCTACATCATAGGGCGGTGTGGGTGTTGCGCCAAAGCATCGCACCTTGCCGTCCGCAGTGGCTTGCGCGGCGGCCGCATCTGCCAAAGCCTTGGCAACGCCCGTATCCCGGATGACCACCCAGCTGTATGTGCCATTGTCCAGCACCCAGCGGTATCCCAGACCGGTAGCCTTGTCGTAGTACAGGTCACCGATGTGCTGCTTTTTTACGGCATCGGTCGTCCAGCTTGCAGCAGGCTCGTTTTTAGCTGTGGGCTCACCCGAAAAGAACCAGCTAGTGATGTTATCATCTATCTGATCCTGCAGGTCGCCCATTTTTGTAACGGCGTCCGTCAGCCCCTTGGAAATATCCGCAATCTTGCCGTCTGTACTGCTTTGGTACGCAAACAGCCGTTTCAGCATATCCTGATGATACTTTTCTGAGGTGTAGGCGCTTTCCTGCAGCAGATTGGTCGTGCCCATGTTGGCCACCTGCCGGTCGGTCAGGGTGCGGCGGGTCATGCCGAAGGTGAACTCTTTCTGCGCAGGTTTTTCCAGCGGCTCTACCAGCTTAGTGCAGAGCATCACGGCATCCACACTGTGCGGTGCGCTGACAATGTGGGAGTACATGGAAAAATCCAGCCGGTCGGTGTCGTAGCCTGCATCCACAAGATCCACCGTCCGGATGACGTAACTGGTCTTCATGGCGTAGTTCTGCTGCAATGCCTGCACACCGGCGGCAAAGGTGTCGTTGGCGCTGTCTGTGTCAAGCTCTACAATGCGGGTAATGATGCCAAACTTCTGCACTGCGGCGTCGTTCTGAATCCAGCCCTCCTGCAGGTTATAGGAGTAGCCCGATGCAGGCAGATACTGCGCAACGGTTGCGGCGTCTGTTTCCATGATGCCCCAGCGCTCTTCGTGCTTATCCTGAGAAGCGTCCCGCCACCACATAAGCTTGTAGTACCACTTGGAAGTGTCCACCGTGTGCTTGTTGCCGATAGGGTAGATGCGGGTGTACAGGTCGGTGGCGTCGGTGGTCTCGCTCAGGTTGAGCAGGTTGCGCCCATATTCGATTTTCTGGGCGGTCTGCCGCTTGGCTTCCACCGCCTGATCGCAGTAGTTCAGCACGTTCAGACCGGTGGCAGCATCAAAGCTGCAATAGAAGTACCCGCCGAACACTTTGAGCACCAGCTTGTCCAGAATGTCCCACACTTTGCCGTAGTCCTCGCCAACACCGTACTGGTTGGCATCGCCGAACTGCACCACAAGGTTGCCCAGCGCCGCCGTCACAGTGCCAAGCTGGAAGCATTTCATCTTGCTTTTTACCTGATCGTTGTGTGCGTCGATCAGGTGCTGCAAAAACTGGCGCAGCGTGCCCTTGTAGTTGAAGGGGGTGATAGAGGAATCGTTGAAGTAACTCAGTGCGCCCTCGCAGTACACCACCCGCCGGTTGTAAAAATCGGCCTCGTGCTTCAGCACCCGTCCGCGCCAAATCTCTTTGCCATCCCGCCGCACCTGTACCACTGTGCTCAGCTTCTGCAGCATATCGTACTGTGCATGATCCCGCGTCATGGTAAAAACAAGGCTGCCGCCCTTGCTGACCTCACGGGTCAGCTTGGGGGACAGCACCAGTGCCTGCGGGTCGTTGGGACGATAGAGCAGCAGCTTTGCGTCCGGGTTGCCGTAGGGGTATGCATAGATCTCGTACATATCAGTTTCCTCGTTCGCTCAGCACTGCCAGATCGCCGAGATTATTGTTCACGCTGGGGGTGATGATGCGCCCCACCTGCTCGCCGTCAAGCGCAATCACGCTGTTTCCGGCTTCCGGCAGATATTTCTCCACCACACCGTAGAGCCGCTCCATCTGCGCCTGCATTTTGGCCTGATAGGCCAGCATGGCGTTGTTGTCCGGGTTCATGACGTAGGGGTCGGTGCGGTAATCGTAGCCCGCAAAGGCACGCTCGTTACCGTACCAGTATGCGTCCTGAATGTCCTTGTAGGAGTGTACCTTCTGCGTGCTGGTAGTGCTATTGCTCTTGCCCTTGCCAAACTTTGCAAACAGCGCAACGCCCAGCGCCACAACACCCGCCACAATGGCGATGATTGCGGCAACTTCCGGGTTTGAGATGATAAGGCCGCCCACCTTTGCAATCAGCCCGCCTACGCTCTCTGCAATTGTGCCAAGGCTGCCCATGCTCCCGGCAAGGCCTGCGATATCTGCGCCCGCGTTGGAGACAAAGGTGCCGATGCTGGTACCCATGGTGTCCAGTACGCCCATGATTTTGCTGCCGACGTCGGAGACATCCACGTTCAGGCCGTTCAGGATATCCTGCACCCCGCCGTCCTTGCCCAGCGCATTGCCCAGACCCTTGGCGATACCGTCCGCGATGCTGCTGCCGATATCCCACGCTTTCTGCGAAATGCTGCTGATCTTATCGCCCAGCGCCTTGTTCAGCTGCTGGATGAGGTTCTGCCCAAAGTCATCAATGAACTTCTGGCTCTCCGGCGCAAGGCCGTTGTACAGGGTGGACAGCACCCACTGTCCGATAGACTTCCAGTCCTTGCTTTTTACGGCAGAGATCAGCGTGCTGAAGGTGCCCAGCACGCCCTTGTCGGCTTCCTTCTTCCAGCCCTGCAGCAGACCTGAAAAGTTTTTGGAGGAGGCTTCCTCCATCGTTTTTGCCACCTGCTCGGTGCCGTCGGCGGCGATGGTCTTTACCTCCTTCACCGTGCGCAGCGCACCGTCAATAATGGCGGTGTAGGTCTTGGTGATGGTCTGTTTCTGGCTCTCGGTTCCGTCGGTCAGGGTCTCGGTTACGGTCTGGGTGGTGGTGCGGATACCATTTACCAGCGCCTCGCTTGTGGAGGTGACAGAGGAGGCAAGCTCCCGCACCGTCTCCATGGTCTGCTGTACGGTCTTTTTGCCGTTTGCGCCGATGGTGGTAACGGTCTTGATGTCCTTCAGCACGCCGTTCACCAGCTGGCGGCTAGTCTCGGTGATGGTCTGCTTCTGCTGTTTCTGCCCGTTGGAGAGCACCTCGTCGGTGGTCTGGGTGGTGCGGGTGATCTTGCCCAGCACCTCGGTGACAGTGTCGGCGTAGGAGCTGACCACAGAGGCTGCCGTGGCGGTCTTGGATGCCGCCGCAGCGGCTGTATCCCCGGACTTGGTATAGGCCGGGATGGCGATCTCCGCCATGGTTTGAGCGCTGCTGCCAAGGCTTGTGTTGGCACTTGCCCAGCTGGCAGCCCAGTTGTCCTGTTTGCCGCTGGCGGTCTCAGCCAAAGAAATACCGGCAGTGACAGCGGTGGCGGCATTGCTCACCACATTGCCCTTGCCGGTCAGACCCTTGATAAAGCCCTGTATCAGGTTTTTGCCCCACTGCACCGCCTGCGAGGGCAGGCTCTTGATCCAGCTCAGTGCGCTGGAAAAGCCGCCCTTGAAGGCGGTCAGCATACTGGAACCCATGTTCTTTATGCCGTTCGCCACGCTGGTGAGGATGTTCTTGCCGATGTTCAGCCAGTTGATGGCAGAGATCACCGACAGCACCGCCTGCAGGATCTTCTTCCAGTTGGCCAGCAGGGAAGGCACGGCCTGTATGATGCCCGCAATCAGCTGCACGATGATGGAAACACCCTGCGCAAGGATCTTGGGCATATTGTCGTTGATGATGCCCGCGATGTTGATGATGATATCCGGCACATAAGCGATCAGCTGCGGCAGACCGGCGATCAGGCCGTTGAGCAGCTGGGTGATGCAGTTAAGGCCTGCATCCACAAACTGCCCTGCGTTGGCGCGCAGTTCTTCGGTAAAGGAGAGCAGCTGCGGCAGGGCAGTGGACAAAAACGCCGGGATGCCCTGCGCAAAGCCCGCTGCCAGACTGCTGACCAGCTCCGTGCCGGTCTGGAGCACCTCCGGCACAAGGCCGTACACCAGCTGCGGGATGCCCGCCAGCACGTTGCCGATCATGGGCAGCAGGTTGCCCTGCAAAAAGGTGCGGGCGGTATCTGCCAGCGCCTGCATGGGCGCGGTCAGGTCTGCGCCGGTGCTCCAGTCGCCCAGCACGTTCTGCGCCGCCGCCTTCATGGCCGCAAAGCTGCCGGTCAGGGTGGTGGCGGCTTCCTTTGCCGTGGTGCCGGTGATGTCCAAATCGGTCTGGATGACATGGATGGCGCTGTACATATCCGCCAGATTGCCCAGCTCGTAATGCACGCCGGAAAGCTTTTCTGCATCGGTCAGCAGCCGCTGCATCTCTGCCTGCGTGCCGCCGTAGCCAAGCTTGAGGTTGTCCAGCATGGTATAGTTCTGCTTGGCAAAGCCCTGATAGGCGTTCTGGATGGAGGCCATGTCAGTGCCCATTTTGTTGGCATTGTCGGCCATGTCCACCATGGCCATGTTGGCCAGCTGTGCGGCGGCGTTGGTATCCTTGCTCACACTGGACAGCAGACTGGCGGCAAAGCTGGTGGTCTGCTCCATGTATTCGTTGGCGGATAGACCCACCGTCCGGTACGCCTGTGCAGCGTAAGCCTTGACCTTATCAGAGCTCTCCTTGAACAGGGTCTCTACGCCGCCGATGCTCTGCTGCAATGCGCCACCAAGGTTCAGGGAATCCGAGATCATCTTGCCGATGCCTGCAGCGGCGATCACCTTTTTCAGGGTGCCCACCAGCTTTGTGCCCAGTAGCGTGCCGGCGCTTTCACCGGCAGAGGATGCCTCGCCGCCCATGATGTGGCTGATGCTGCCCTGAATGCCCTCGGCAGAGGGCACGATCTGGACATAAGCCTTTGCCAGCTCAATGCCGTTTGCCATCTGGTTCACCTCCTTCTGCGGCGCGCATCGCCGCCTCAAATTCCTCGGGACTGTCAAAATATTGCACCGGGCTGTCCTCGGATTCCACTTCTGTCCTGCCCAGCAGAGTGTTCAGGATGGATGTGGGCGGTTTCTCGTCCGCATTCGCAAGCCGTCCGATGCGCCAGCAGATAGCTTGCAGGGTGTCCAGTTCGGCCGCCTGCAGGGTCTGCGCAAGGGTCAGTTTCTGCCCATGCAGCACCATCATGCTGCGGCTGTCCGGCGGCAGACCGGCGGCCAGTGTGGCCGCCAGCCGCACCGGCAGGGCGCGCCAGTTCAGCAGGTTGTAATATTGGACAAAATCGCAGATCAGTGCGTCCTCGTCCGTTGCGATCAGTTCGGCGAGGATGCAGAGTTTTTTCCGGCGTTGATGGACTGGAACAGCTCCATGATGGCACTATCAACGGCAGACGCAGGCACGCGGCCGTCCTCGGTGCGCAGATGGTCGTACAGGCGCTTTTTGCCGTCCTTGCCCAGCAGCTTCACGACCAGCCGGGACATGGCCAGCGGGTTGCCCTCATCCAGATCGGACAGTGCGTCCAGCACCTCCATGTTGTCCAGCGTGCTCTCTTCCAGCTCGATGGAAAAGCCGGATTCAGTTTTTGCAGTGATCATGATGCTCCTCCTTATTTACCGGCGCTCTGCATATACTCGTAGTGGGTCTTGCCATCGGTGTCGGCGATCGCGGTGATGGTGGTCTGGTAACCAACGGCAGTGCCGTCTGCATAGGTGATATCACCCACAGAGGTTACAGTGCCGCAGGGGATGACCACGCGCTTTTTCACATTGTTCTTCAGCACCATCTCCACAACGTAGGCATAGAAGGGCAGATCGTCGGCGCTGGCCTTGACGGTAATACCGGTCTCCAACGTGCCGGTGACGTTGTCGGCGCCGTATACGGTCTTCAGCACATCCACGCTCATAGCCTCGATCAGCGTGCACTGGAAGGTGTCCGGGCGCTCGGTCATCAGGCTCAGCACCGTGTCGCCGCCCCATGCAGCGGTATTTTCGTTAGAGGGGGAGTTGGAGTTGGTCAGGCCGTCCTTGGAGATATAACCCAGAGACTTAAACTCCGGGTCCAGCTCGCTCTTGGCGTCCGTGGGCAGAGCCGTGCCCAGCGGGGCGCACCAGATGGCACCGCCGACCTTGGGCTTTGCTGCGGTCACATTTTTTGCATTCATAGAAAAATGCTCCTTTCGTCAGTAATGCACCACATCAAAAACTGCCTGATACCGGGGCAGCTTGCGGGTGGTGTCCGGGAAATTATAGTCGGTATTCAGCGTGCAGGAGACGATCTCCGGCAGGGTGTCTGCGCCCAGCATGGTCTGCACCACGCGGTGACTCAACTGCGCGGCGGCATAATCACTGCTGCCGTAGGACTGCACCGCCAGCGTGGCGGTAAAAATGCCGTCCTTGTAGCCGGAGCCGGTCTTTTCCAGCACACAAAAATTGCCGGAGGGTTTCTCCGGCACGGACGTATAACAGGGGAAAGCGTTTTCACGCAGATAGTTCTGGATGATTTCTTCGATCATGTCACTTCAGAGCCTTCAGAATAGAGTTTGTGTCGGCGTTTTCCTTGCGGGCGGCGGGGCTTTCGGCGCTCACTTTAGCCACCACGCGGGTGCTGGCTTTGTAGTAGCTGGCCTTGTAGCCCTCGCCAAGGCGGTTCTTCGTCGCAAAGGCGATGCCGGTCAGGGCGTTCTCCATCTCCGGGCTTTGCAGCAGCTGCCGTACGCCCTTGCGGTTCAGCTTGATGGTCACCTTACTCATAGCGCACCACCTGCACTTTCTTGTTCCAGCGCAGCGGGATCATGGCCTCGATGCCCTGCACAGCCCCGCCGCAGGTGCGGAAGGTCTGCCCGAAAAAAGCCACCCGGACGTTGTCCCAGTTGTGGGTATCGCCCTTTGGGATTGCCAGCGTATAGGCGATGCGCCGCCCGGTCAGCTGCAATTCGGTGGTGATCTCCTCGGCAGTGGGCTGCCCCACCAGCACGTTGTGCACGGTGACGGGGGTTTCCTCGTAGATGGGGGCGTGGAAGCCATCCTCGCCGGTCTGGGTCTTTTCATATAGGATGATGTCGATACCCTTCAGCATAAGTCCTCCAGCGGGCTGTGTGCACCCAGCTTGCTGCCCACGCCCAGCAGCTTTTTTTCCAGCTTGGAAAGATACAGCTCACCGGTGGAGCCGCCGCTCATGGTCCAGCTCTGGGAGTAGCCCAGTGCTGTGGCGGTGCCCTGCGTTGCGCCCATGGGGAAGGTGACAGCATCCCCGCCGGTGTCCTCGCCCAGCTGACGGCGTACCATCCGGCAGGATACCAGCCGCTTGCGGTCGGCATCTGCACCGGCGTTGTAGGTGTCGATGATAAGCGCCGCCTCGCTCAGCAGGGCGGTGCAGCGGCTGCGCTCCTCATCCGACAGGACGCGGAAGCCCGCCTCCACGTCCTGCAGTTCTGCGTAGCTCATGGCGGCACCTCATCAGGTGGCGGTCTCGGTGCGCTTGATGTACAGAGTCTGGGGCTTGGAGACCTTCAGGCCATACACCTTGCGGCCCTGCACAGCGGATGCGCCGATGTACTTGCCGGAGCCGGACAGATCCTGCAGGTGCACAGCGGTCTGCCACTCCATGACGCGGTGGCACCAGTTGGGGTGACCGGCAATGAACTCGGTGGTGGTCTTTTTGCTGTTGACGCGGGTGGTGGACTCGTAGTCCATGTTGTTGCTCTCAAACACGTTGAAGCCCGCGATGCGGCCAACAACGCCCTGCTGCACCATCTCCTGAGACAGGTCGCCCTGCTTGATGAAGTGCTCGTCCAGCATCAGCACCTCCAGATACTCCGGGGATGCAATGAGGAAGCGGCCCTCGTTGGGTACGCCCTTGCGGCCCAGCACCCGCTTGGCCTCCAGCGCCAGCTTGTAGGCGTTTGCCTCGGTGGCGGCGGTCTTGGTAGCGCTGATGGTGGCACCGGTTGCGCTTTCCAGCGCGTCGATGGACTTCTTGTCGATGGACAGTGCCAGAGAGTAACCGGCACTGTCCAGACGCTCTGCCACAATGTCATCGGACACGCTGTCGGCATCGTAGCCGTCGATCAGCTCGTTGACTGCCTCGTCGTGGTCGATGTTCAGATCCAGATAGGTGGTGGTGCCCACGTCGGCAGCAACGCCGTTGGCCTTGTCGTACTCCTTGACGGCCACCTCGGTGTCGCGCACCGGGATCTTGACCTTGCCAGAGGTGGGGTCGCCCTCGTAGCGGCTGTTGAAGATGAGATTGTCGCGGGTCACCAGCGTGTTACGCAGCTTTACGTCCACATAGGATGCCCAACGCTCCTGATTTGCATGTGCCATAAAAATACCTCGCTTTCTCCGTGCGGCTGCACGGGTCAGATTTTCAGATTCGGGTTCAGTTTGCTGAAGGCAGCCAGAACACCGTCCGGCTGGCTGGGGATATGGTTCGGAGTGCCGCCATCCCGGACGTTAGGATACCCGGCAGGCTGGGTATCGCCGAACGCCCACGGGTTCGCCTTGACTGCATCCTCCAGCGCCTTGTTGATGTCGGTGGTGCGGTCCTTGGAGCCCTTCAGGGCATCCAGATCCAGCAAAGCGCGCACAGCATCCACGCTGCGGCCCTTCTTGCCAAGGATGGCGGTGTTCAGGGCGCTGTCAAAGGCAAAGCCATCGGCCTGCGCCTGCATATCCGCTTTCAGCTTGGTCACCTGCGCCTGAAGCCCGGCAACGTCCACACCGTCAAAGGCCTTCAGGCCGTCCTGTGCGGTCTTGAGCTGTGCCTGTGCGCTGTTCAGCTGGGTCTGCAAGGCTGCGGCTGCGTTTTTCTCCCGGGTGATGTCGCTGCCGTTCTCCTGCATGAGCCAGTTCAGCTGCTCCTCGGTAATGCCGGGGATCTTGTTCTTTACGTCTTCGCGTTTCATGGTGGAAACTCCTTTCTGTGGGTAAAACCTCGGTTTGGTGACGCAGTTCTCCGTCTGCGTCCGGTTGTAGGCAGGGTACGCACTGCCCGCTGCGATGGTGCCCGTTTCGTCCTCATGCGGGCAAAATGGGCATAATAAAAGCACGGTGCAAACTGCATCGTGCTAAAAATGGGCAAACAAAAACCACGGTGCGGTTTGCATCGTGGTCAGAATATAAAGGTCATTCAATACCGGGAGGGAGCTTCCCGATTCCTTTCAACGCATTATATGCGGCGCGAGAGGCAAGCTGGGCAGGCGGTGCAGGGCTATCCAGCATATCACACATCTCGTCGTATTTGTGGTCGATCGGATGTTCAAGAAGCCATTTCTGCATTTCGGCAATACGTTCCGGTGTAAGCCAACTACTCATAGAATTTCACCCCATTCTTTTGAAGTTCTCTGATGGCTTGCCAGACAAGTTTTTCAGCCTGTTCAAGAAGCTGCTCGTCGGGCAGTTCTGCACGAGGGATATTTTTCAGCCTGTCTATTTCAGCGCTCAACTGCCAAACAATACCGTTTGCCTCATTTGAATTGTACTCGGAACCTTTTTCAACTGCAAAAATATGGCCGTTATGCCCTATTGCAGTCATAAGCTTTAAGCTTTCGTTGTCCGCGAAACTTAACAGATCACCGGGAGAGAAAATGCCACACGCAGGGTGCGTATGTATGACGGCATAGGGAACACTAAAGTTGGGCAGCTTGACAGAGTGTCCCTCTGCGCTGCCGACGACATCCTGCGTCAACGGCTTCATGTTCAGGTCGAACGCCTTGCCGACTTCAACACCGGGCGGCTGCTTGGATGCGGTCATAAGCAGACGTTTGTGTGCATTTTTCAGCTGCTGTTGTCCAGCAGCATCCAGCGTGTCACAGCTAAACGCCTTGACATTGCTGATTGACTGCATTGTAACAGGTTTTGACTCCATGTTCAAGCTCGAATAAACAGAGAAGTTTTTCCTTGCCGCATACGCTGCCCGCTTCCGGGCGTTGATAGCATCCTTCCGGGCGGCGTAGTCGATGCGGCGCATGGCGTTCACATCGCTGCCGGCTGCCCGGTACTGCTTGAGGTATTTCTCCGGGTCGTAGCCTGCAACGCTTGTGCCGGAATGGAACCGCACCGCAAACTCACAGTCACAGTTAGAATGGATGTGCTCCGCGTGTCCATTCTTCAGCAGCTTCTGGCTGGCGGTCTGCCAGCCGCGGGAGGCCAGCGTGATGCAGAAGGGGCAGGTGTCCCCGTGGGGCACCCATGCCCACTGTGCGCCATCCCGCACCGCGTTGCGCAGGGTGGTGTCTGCGCCCGCCCGTTTGACCAGACGGCTTACACCGCTGGGCAGGTTCTCGGGGTTCTGGTCCTTGGTGGCGTGCACCATGCGGGCGACCTCGCCATAGCTGGCAGTGGCGGCAGGCTCCGCTGCGGGCAGCAGCATCCCCTCAGCCTCGGACAGTGCATCGTACATCTGGCAGGCAAGCTCCGCACTGCCCTCGCCGTACCGGGTGATGACTGCGTAGGCGTAGGAGATCAGCTCCTCGGTGTTTTCGGTGCCGTGCAGCCGAATGTACTCCCGCATTTTCTGCCCGGCAGCCTCGTTCAGCCGGGAGAGCCGGGCAATGTAATTATTCCACGTCCGTGTCGTTATCTGCATCGTCCATCTCCATCAGCAGCGCCTGCCCGCGCGCCCGCTGCTCCTGTGCCCGGATGCGCCGGATGTCCGCCTGATCGAAGCCGATCATCTCCAGAAAGGTGTCGGTGCTGGCAAACTCCTGCCGGGCAGTTGCGATCTTGATGGCAGCATCCGCAGTTACGGCCACGCTGGGCATGGCGGGGTTTTTGAAGTGTGCCATCACGCCGCGCTCGTCCTCGGTCAGCTCGGTCAGGGATACGTTCCGGGCAATGGCCTGCGCCATACAGGCGATGGTGTGCAGGGCATCGCCGTTGCCGGTGTTCAGCTGCTGCGCCATCAGCACCAGCGTCTGGCTCTGGGCAAGGATGGCATCGCTGCTGGTGGGGTTGGCATCGTTTACCACGCCCACGTCAGTCACGGTCAGGCCGGTGGCTGCCGCAAACTGGGTGGCGGTCATCCGCATCTTTTCCACATGGGGCTGTAAGCTGCCCTGCGCCAGCTGCCCAAAGACCGGGTTTTCGCCGGTCTCCGGGTTGGAGGTGGCGGCGATGAGCGCGCCGACATACTGCTTGAATTTATCGGACGAGATGGCATCGAACTGCTCATCGGTTACGCCGAGGATGTACTTCTGGGGCGTGGTGTCAAACTCCAGCGCGATGGTGGCGTTGGCCACGGTGCGCACATAGTCGTCGATGAGGGAACGGATGGCACGCTTCAGGCGGCTGCGGCCAAAGGGTTTGTTGCTGGTGGCGTTCCAGATCAGCGGCTCCATCAGCGGACGCCCAATCCGGTTGGGCTTCCGCTCCGCCGTCCAGCTGCTGCCGTTGGAGCGCAGCACGATGACAGCGGTATCGGTGTAGAAGTTGACCAGCGCAGGCCGCCAGCTGTCTTTCTGGTGTTCGTCCTGTACTGTGTCGATGATGGCAAGCCCGCAGTCGATACGCCCCTTCTCGCCGTTCCAGAGTGCGGAAGCCGTGGCAGGGGAGTGGAAGCGGATGCGGCAGCCGATGTCCGTATCTGCGGACAGGGTGGCGAACACGCAGCCGTATTTTAGCTGATCCCGGCAGGCCTTGGCGTAGGCGGCGATCAGACGGTTGTCTGCCACCAGCTTTTGCAGGCCGTCCAGCGCGCCGCCGTTGTTCACAAAGCCATCGAACATACTGCGGGAGGCCAGTGCATCCACCGCCTTCTGTCCCCAGTTGCAGCCGACCTCCAGCTTGTTCAGCCCCTTGGGCAGCGCAATGCCAAGGTTCACATCCTGCAAGGTGACGTGCCCCTCGTAATACTTGTCCTTGGTGGCGTTGCGGCTCTGGTGGTAGTTGTAGGCCTCTGTCAGCTCGGTCAGCTGCCGCTGTTCCTCCACGGTCAAGCCCGGCACAGTGCCAAAAGAAAAGGTGGTGGTCATGGTGCTCCTTTCACCCGATGCGCATCTTGCGGGTCGGGTCGCGTTTACAGGTCTTTACGCCCCACAGCGCCAGCGCACAGGCTTCTACCGGCAGGCTGTTGTCTCCGCCAAAGCCGTACCCGCCGCCGATGGGGCGCTTGATGGCGGTGCGGGCGCTCTCGTCCAGCACGGTCTGCGGCTGATACCAGGTCAGTCCGTGCTCGCTGATGCTGTTGGTAAAGCCGCCCACGGCGGCAATCACGTCCTTGGTGCCGGGGCGGATCACGGCGTTCTTTGCCCGCCACACCTCTTTGATGCGGTCTGCCAGCACGTCCACGCCGTTGCGTCCGTCAATGACCACGCAGCTGGCTTTGTCGTACCGCTGGTTCAGCCAGTCCGCCAGCCATGCAAGCCCCTGCCCGGTGGGACGCAGGTCAATCAGAGAAACGCGGGCAGGGCCGTCCTTTGGCAGCACCGCGCCGCACAGACAGACCGCGCTGCCGTCTGGTGCAAACTTAATGCCGTAGGCGGTCTTGCCCTCGGGCTTTTGCTCCTCGCTGGCGCAGGCTGCCCACGCTGCGGGGTCAATGGCAAGATCCAGCTGCTGGGTGGCCTCCGGGCTCCACCAGCCCAGACGTTCCCGGGCAAAGGTGTCCGGGTCCAGCTGCTCGGCCTCGCCCTCAATGGTGGAAAGCTGGATGCGCCGCCCCAGCGCAGGGTTAGTGGCTGCCCAGCGTGCCGGGTCCTTCACGTCCCCGATCTTGTCCACCGAAAACTCGAACCATGCGGCCTTTTTGGCATCGCCGTCCAGCGCGCGGCGGCGCAGCGACCGGAACACGGTGCCCACGGCATCCGGCCCCGGTGGCGTGCCCACATAGATGGTCTGCGGGTTCAGGCTGGCAGAGATGGCGGGCAGGAAAGAGCCCTGCGCGGTCTCGTCCAGCTCCTGCGCCTCGTCAAAGATCAGCAGGTCGCCGTGCTGGCCGCGTCCGCCGTTGCGGGTGCGTGCCAGAAACTTGATGCGGGCACCGCTTTTCAGGATGATCTGCTCCCGCCCGAGGGCGGTGCGGATCTCCTCCACATACCGCCGCATCCGCGCACCCTCAAAGAAGGCGCGCATCTCCTCAAAGGTCTCGGTGGCGGTCTTTTGCAGGTGGGCGGTGTAGATGACCGTTTCGTTGAACAGCAGCATCCCGGCCTCGGCGCGTCCCTGCACCAGCAGGCTCTTGCCGTTCTGCCGGGGCACGCTGCCGCCCGCTGTGGGCGCTGCCCACTTGCCGGAAGGGGTGCGCCCCATCCAGTCCTCCAGCACGTCACTCTGCCACGGGTCAGGGATGGTGCCGCCCGCCCGCAGGATGCGCACGGCATCGCCGCCGTCAGTGCTCCGGTACGCCGGAGCGATGCGTGCGGACGGCTCCTGGCTTCCCATCCTGCTGCCGCTGCGCGAGGATCGCGCCGACTTCGTCGTCATCGCTGGGTGCTCCCTCCATTTCCTCGATCTCCCGGATGGTGTCCCGGTACTGCTTGGCCAGCTGGGGCAAAAGCCGGGCATCCTCGCAGCTGTCGATATTCTTGGCCAGCACCAGCGCCAGCCGCTTGAGCTGATCCAGACGGCTGCCGCTGGAGGTGATGCTTTTCATGGTCGCCATGTCTGGATGCCCCTTTCAGATTTTTTCCTGTGTGTAAATCGGCGCTGGACAGCGCGGAGTCGCCGAGGGCGGCGGGAGGGGGACCCTCCCCACCCTACCAATTGCCGTCGCTGATCTGCGGAATGCGGCACGGTTTTGACCCTTTTTTGCCGGTTTTCGGGCTGTTTTGCCCGGTTTTGTTGCCTTTTTGCGCATTGCAGAAATAATGCGCTGCTTGCAGGTTCGTCCAGTCCTCAGCCGCCGCCCGCGCCGATGGATACCCGAACTGCCGCCATTTAGATACAGGCCGGATCTCGTCCACCACAAAGGAGAACGGATGCTGCGCGTCTGAAGGCTCATCGTAATGAATAGGACCGAAACGCCCGTGACAGATGCCGCACTCGCAGCCCATTGCCCGCAGCCGCTCCCGATGCTTGCGCCGCAAGTTGCCGTTGGCATAGCGCGGGTTCGTCATGGTGCAGGCCTCCTTTGGCAGCGTTGCGGTTGCAGTGTGCAGTGCCCACAGCCCGCCGTGCTGTGCACAGCCCCGGGGTATTTGCAGGGGGTGGTATTGCGGGAGAGGGGCAGGGTATAAAAAGACCCCGGGGGGTGTTTTGCAAGCCCCGGGGGTATAAAAGCCGTTGCCCGGAATCGAACCGGCACAAAGCAGTGCTCTCCACTGAGCAACAACGGCATAGGATGGAGCGCGCAGCTGCCAGCAACGGCAGCTTACTGGGCAGGATGGTGACAAAGGAACCCGCTTGGCGATACGCTGCCACGCACTCCGGGATGATGCTGCAATGACTCCCATGTATACCCAGTGACCCCGCCGGGGTGTAGCCCTCAACAGTGCCACGGATACCAATACAAGAATTGCCCAGCTGGTACATTCAGGCTGTTGGTCGGTAAGGTGTTCCCCTGTCGCAGCCGGGCAATACAAAAGCCGCAGGGTGTTGGATGTTGTCCAGCTCCTTGCGGCTTTCGCAGT
>CAVKCU010000018.1:0-14946 GCA_963654645.1 Clostridiales bacterium
GCGACCTGGACCCCTCTGTGGTCAACTACCTGAAGTACACCCTGAACATCACCGGTCACGAGCTGGACGAGATCCTGAACAAGAAGTCCGGCCTGCTGGGCATTTCCGGTGTTTCCAGCGATAAGCGCGACGTGGAAGAGGCTGCCGAGGCCGGCAACAAGCGCGCACAGCTGGCTTCCGATATGCTGAACTACCAGATCAAAAAGACCATCGGCAGCTACATTGCAGCCATGGGCGGCGTGGACGCCATCGTGTTTACCGGCGGCATCGGCGAGCACGATGCCATTGCCCGTGCAAAGATCTGCCACCACATGGATTGGCTGGGCATCCGCATCGACACCGAGAAGAACAAGCACCCCATTGGCGATGTGTGCGAGATCACCGCTTGGGGCGCAAAGGTGCGCACGCTGGTCATTGCTACCGACGAGGAGCTGATGATCGCCCGCGACACCAAGGAAGTCATCGAGAAGTAAGCTTTTCCCAAAGGGCTTTGCAGGGGCTGCCGCACATTTTGTGCGGCAGCCCCTTTTTGTTTGTGTGAAAAAGTGGTTCAGAAACACCCGCAGGTGTTTCTGAACCACAAATCATAAATTATCTGCCGCTGAGCCAAATCTGTGCGGCGCGCCGCTTTTCCATCTTAAGGCAGTGATTTTACCCAAATATATGCTGTCGGTTTGTGCCATGTGTACAAATAAAAGGGCGAACGGTTGTTTTTTGGTTGACAAATCTCAAAAATAACGGTACAATAGGAAAGTCCTCAATCCGAGGGCGTTTATCTATTCAAGCCCCTGGTAAGCTTACTGATCAGCGCGATGGTCCCAAAACCAAAGGTATGGTTACAATCCTTCCGTGGGCAAGAACTAACTAAAGAGGAGATACTACTATGTTTGAAGACAAGACTCTGGTCTGCAAGGACTGCGGTAAGGAATTTGTTTGGACTGCTGGTGAGCAGGAGTTCTACGCATCTCGCGGCTTCGAGAATCAGCCCCAGCGCTGCAAGCCCTGCCGTGACGCCCGCAAGAACGGCGTCCGTGGCGGCAACAACGGCGGTGAGCGTCAGATGTTCGATGCTGTCTGCGCAGCTTGCGGCAAGGCTTGCAAGGTTCCCTTCCAGCCCCGTGAGGACCGTCCGGTCTACTGCTCTGACTGCTTCGCTCGCATGAAGCAGAACTAAGCGCTGATTTTCATTTAAATCGGTAACAAAGCCCCCCGCTGCCAGCTGGCAGCGGGGGGCTTTTTGTGTATCAGTTTTTCGCGGTCACAGGCCGCAGATCGCCTCGTAGGTGCGGGCGCAGTTCTGGGTGTCCCGCAGCGGGAAAAAGGCTGCCGCCCGGGCTTTGTATTCCGGCGGCATCTCCATCCCGTTCTGCAAAGCCTGTTCCAGCGCCTGCAAAAGCGCTTCCTCGGTGGTGCACACCGGACCAAAGCCGTCTCTGCGGTAATCAAAATAACCCGGCTTATAGTGATACTGCCGGAACTCCGCTTCGTCGAACTGATAGTACACTTCCGGCTTTTCCAGATAAGCCACATCAAAAAGGACACTGGAATAATCTGTGATCAGCAATGCACAATCCAGCAGAAGCTGCTGCACATCATAAGCCGCGCTGTCACCCAGACACACCCGCGCAGAATCCGTGCGGAACTGCGCCAGGTGCTTCTGCATTTCAATATGCGGGTAAAAGACCAGCGTATAACCGTACTGCTCCAGCATTTTGTGCAGACGCGGGCTGTTCAGCAGCGCCTGACAGCAGTGATAGAACTGTGTGCCGCGGAACGCTTCTCCGTCCGGATACTGTGCGCCGCGCCATGTGGGCATAAACAGGATCATCTTCTGACGGGGCGCTTGCCCGGCGCGCAGCAGGTTATCCCAGCGTGCCAGCCCCAGATAGCGCGGTACCTCCGGCGCAAAGCCGTAGGTATCCCGGATATACTCATATTCCGGCTTTGCACCGCAGACAAAGAGATCCAGATACAGATTTTCCCGGTGGAGCCACTGCATCTCGTCTTTGGTCACGCCATGCTGCAGAAAAACCTGTTTGCCCCGGGCGCGGATGCCCTTCGCGGCAAGGTGGTAGTGCACCATCAGGTCCGGCGCGCAGGGCTGCACATGGGTGCCTGCCAGATAGTCGGCGCAGTAGTACAGCAGATAATGCCGGAAGCTGCCCCGCTGCACCGCACCGCCCAGTGCGGCGATCTTTTCAGCGTCCGGGCTGTCGGCGGTAATGACATAATAGGCGCGGAGCTCCGGGTGCTGCGTGCGCAGATACCGGTAGAACCAGTAGCCGTTGTCCCGGGCATCGGTGCCGCGCTCGCCCACCAGCCAGATGCCCCGGTACGCCGGGCTAAGGGCGCGGCACACCGCCCCCAGCAGCTTACACAGCAGCATGACCAGCAGTTCCTTCAGGTAGCACAGCGCCCGCAGAAGCTTATGTTTCATCCGTGTTTTCCCCTTTCAGCGTTTCCGGTTTGCGCCCGAGAGCAGCAGCACCGCGCGGCACAGCCGCAGCTTGAGCAGCAGCAGCTTTACCCGGTCATTCCGGCTGTGCATGGTGCGCAGCCGGGTGCGCCTTACAGCCATCCGCACCCGTGGCTTTTGCAGGGCGCTGCGCAGCCATGCGGTCTGCTCGGCGAGGGAAAGCGGGCTGCTGCCAAGGTTTTTGATCCCCATCATCAGATCGCGGACGGTGCAGTAATCCGCTTTTGTGCGGTGCACGGCGCTGTCCTGCAAGCCCCATGCCGTTACAGTGTCCCACACTGCATCACTGAGGTAGAAGTTATCCGTCAGCCTCTCCGGGTGGTAGCTGTTGGACAGGCTGCCCCGCCGGGCAGCGGTGTAGTGGTACAGCGGCTGTTCCAGCACCACCAGACAGCCGGGGTCCTGCCGGTAGAACGCCACGCAGAACAGCCCGTCCTCCCCCAGCTGATGGCAGGGAAAACGCAGCTGGTGCTGCTCCAGAAACGCCCGGCGGAACAGCTTGTTGATGACCAGATACGAGGACGCCATCTCGGCAAAGTGCTCCTTGAAGGGCTCGCCCCGGTACACACCGGAAAGGGCGCAGCCGCTGGTCTGTGTATGCAGCAGCTGGTCATTTTCATCGTAGCTGTCCAGATACAGTCCAAACTGCACGCAGTCCGCATCCGCGGCATGGGCAGCCTCGTACAGCACCCGGGCTGCATCCGGCTCCACCCAGTCATCCGGGTCCAGAAAGAAGATATATTCTCCCCTGGCAGCATCCAGCCCTGCGTTGCGGGCAGCGGCTACGCCGCCGTTGGGCTGGTCGATAAAGCGAAACCGGGCATCCTCGGCAGCAGCCTGTGCGCACAGCGCGGCACTGCCGTCTTTGGAGCCATCGTTGATGAGGATGGTCTCGAAGTCGGTCAGGGTCTGCGCCTGCAGCGAGCGAAGCACCCGGGGCAGACAGCGTTCCATATTATAAATAGGCAGTATAAACGAGATACAGGGCATGCTCCAAACTCCTTCTCCGTATCGCAGCGGCGTTTTGCGTCCTACTGCCGCCTTATTTTCCGCTCATTTGCAGGTACTGCTGCTGCAGGCGCACTGCCTCAAGGGCGATGTCGTAGCCCGCCTGCCGGACCAGTTCTGCCCCGGCTGAGCGGTCGCAGGGCTGCTGCAGCATCCGCTGCAAGCCCGCCGCCCAGTCTGCATCGCCGGCAGAAAGCGGGATGCGAACGGCATGGTCAGAAAGCAGCACCTCGTCCGTTACGGCGTCCGAGAACACGCACCCCAGCCCGGCAGCCTGCGCCTCAATGCCCACCACCGGCAGGCCCTCGAAGCGGGAGGGCATGACAAAGAGATCCATCATCTGGTACCACTCCGCCACATTGTTTTGCAACCCGGCAAACAGGATACGGTCTGCAATGCCCAGCGTCTGCGCCTGCGCACGGACAGCCTGCTCCAGTTCTCCCACGCCGATGAGCACCAGCGCCGCCCGGGGCTCCACGCGCAGAAAGGCGGCAAAAATGTGCAGCAGACGCTCATGGTTCTTCTGCATATTAAAGCGTCCCACATGCCCCAGCACCACCCGGTCCTGCAGCCCATAGCGGGCACGCATTTCCGCACGGACGGCGGGGTCGAACCGGAAGGTCTCCGGCTCGATGGCGTTGTGCAGTACTCTGCCCCGGCGCTCCCAGTTTTTTTGCCCGAAAAAATAGATGCCCGCATCCCGTCCGCAGGCCCACAGGTCGGTGGCGGCGCCGGGCAGCAGCTGCTTGCAGAGCATCTTCAGCGGCCACTTATAGTCCCGGATGATGCGGGTGTTGTGGGCGTGGGCAATGCGCACGGACAGTCCCGCCTTCTCGGCGCCCTTCAGCGCATACAGTCCCATAGCCTCGTTGTGGGCGTGCAGGATGCAGATGCGGGGGTCTGCCGCCACGGTCTGCTGCACAAAGCGCAGGTACGCCGGGTAGTGCAGCGGGTCAAGCCCCGGGCTTTGGTAGATGTGCCCGCCCATCCGGCGGATCTCGTCATCATAATCCCCGGGCTTTTTCTTGTTGACGATAAAATCGAACTGGACCTTGTCGCGGTCGACATGCCGGTAATAGTTCATCAGCATCGTTTCGATGCCGGCGCGGTCCATATTGCTGACCGAATGCAGCACTCGTATCATGGGGCACTCCTTATATTATAATAGCTGGAATCTTCTGCCGTAGCGGCGCCACAGCCCAAAGTCCTGCTGCCGCAGCGCCCGGGCACCCCAGCGGGCACGGCGGGGCAGTGCGCCCTCCTGCGGCAGGGCGCGGGCATACAGCGCGCAGCACAGCCGAAAAACGGCCTGCTGCGTTTCCTGCGGCAGACCGGATATGGTGGCATAGCAAAAGGCCGAAAGTTGCAGCGTCAGGCTGCAGCGGTACAGCGCATCGTGGGGCAGCCCCAGCGCGGCATCCTGCGCCAGCAGCTGCTCCATGATCCAATAGCTCTGCACAGCGGCAGGGCGGTGCTGACTGGTGGCGGTAATTCCCTTGGGGTTTTTGCGCCACAGGTAGACCACCCCCGGCACCGAGGCCACCGTTTTGGCCTGACGGAACACCAGAAAGTGGATGATGGTATCCTCAAAGCAGGTGTAGTAAGCCGGAAAGCGTATCTGCTCAAACAGCTCCCGCCGGTAGATCTTGCCCCATGGCATCCCGGGCAGCTCGAACCGCTCCGGCGCAGCGGTGCCGGTATAGACCGCCGCCGGGTAGCGCTGCACCGGGCCGTAACTGCCATCGGTGTACAGATACTGCCAGCCGCCCTGCACCACATCGGCATCAAGGCGCTGTGCCGCCTCCAGCAGGGTGCGGACAGCACCGGGCAGCAGCAGGTCGTCGCTGTCCACGAACATCAGCCAGCGCCCCACGGCATGGCGCAGTCCCTCGTTGCGGGCAGCGGCGGCGCTGCGGGGTGCACTGCAATTGCACAGCACTACCCCGGGCAGCGCCCGGTAGCGCTCCAGCACAGCGGCGGTGCCGTCGGTGGAATCGCTGTCCACCACGATCAGCTGCACGGTGCAGCCGGTCTCCTGCTGCAAAATACTGTCCAGACAAGCGCCGATGGTGGCTTCGCCGTTATACACCGGTACGATGACCGAAAGCGTCACCGCCGGGTCCTGCGGCGGCAGCGGCGGGCAGAGTTCCTCCGCTGCGGGCTTCGGGCACAGCGCCGTCAGCGCGGCGCGGTCAGCCTGTGTGCTATCCGGCAGCGGTGCGCCGCCCCGGTGCAGCAGGCGGTACAGCCCAAGGTCTGCGTAGCCGCAGGCGGCAGCGCACACAGCGGCAGCGCCCGCCAGCAGACGGTTGCGGGTGCGGCAGCGGATCAGTTGATAGGCGCGCCGGTTGCGGATCATACTCCACCTCTCTCAGTCCCGGCAGGCGTAAAGACGGAGATATTCTCTTCTGCGATCAGGGACATTTTTTTCTGTGCTGTGCGCACCAGATCCCGCATATTGTAGATGTCATCCTCCGAGGAGGTCGCCCATGCGGCGGTGAACAGGATGGGGTACTCCGGGTTCAGCCGGTTGTACTCGTCCACCTGACTTTGCAGGATGCGCACCATCACCTCAGCCTTCCGGCTGCTGCATTCGTCAAAGAAGGCAAGGAACTTGCCCACGCCGTTGTAGCCCACCATGCCGTCGGTATCGCCCATCAGCTGCAGCAGACCGGAAAAATCCTTCAGGATGCCGTCGCCCACATGATAGCCGAAGCGGCGGCTCAGCTCAGTCAGGTTATCCAACTGCAGGGCAAAGCAGGTATAATCCTCCGGCAGGATGCGGTCTGCCATACCGCTGATATAAACATTGAGCTTTTCGCGGTTGGGCAGCCCGGTCTTTTTGTCCACATACAGCAGATAATCCACGATATCGGAGATACGGCCCAGCAGAATAGCGCCGCAGCAGCCGATAACGAAGAACAGCACCAGTGCCAGCATCAGATACAGCTTGATGTTGATGGAAGCCGCCACCCGCACCGAGCTGATCATCTTCAGATAATCTGCGCTGATGTACAGGTTCAGCTCCTTGCCGCTGGTATTGATGATCTCGTAATATTCTTTCAGCTCTGCTTCGTAGTCGTTGATCAGGCTTTCCATCTTGGCGTGCTGCTCTTCCGTGCCGCCAAAATCCACATTGCGGAAGCTCTGCAGGATCTCCTCCTGGAACTGCCGGTCGATCTCGCTGGCTGCGATCGTTCTGTCCAGCGAGACCAGCTTCAGCACCAGCCCATCGTAGGTGGTCTGCGCTCTGTCGCCCGCACCCTCCAGCTCGATATTGTTCAGGATGTAGTCCGAGGAGACCACCTCACCCCGGTCGGTAAAGTAGTTTTCCAGCAGGTCGGCGTTCTTGTTCACATACTGGTCTGTCAGGCTCCGCAGGCTGTCCCGCTGCCCGGCGGTCACCTGCTCGTTCTGCTTTGCAGTCTCGATGCTGTTAGCCAGATATTCCTGCAGCACCGTGCCGTCCCGCACCTGCGGTCCGTTGAGCACATAGGCGTACAGCTCCGGGATGGTGTATTTTTTGAAATCATAATAGATATCGCACAGATCGGCATAGGTGTAGCCGGTGCGGGAGGAGCGGAAGTTCGGGTAGCTCTCCTGCTTGCTCTGCAGATAGCCGTGCATCTCGGTAGTATCGTTTTCCAGAATACGGATGCACTCGTAGTAATCGTAGCCATTGTTCAGCAGATCGGAGGAGGGGTTGAGGGAAAGCTTCTGCTCCACATACTTTTCCGTATAGTAGGTGCAGTAGCTCTGGATGATGGCATCCAGCATATTGCGGGCGTAGCCCGCACCCTGATCGCCGTCCACCACAAGGCTGACCTTGTAGGTATCGGGGAAATAGGTCACCTCTTCGCCCTTATCCAGCAGGGCATCGTTGATGGTCTGCTGATCCTCCGAGATCACCGGAGTCACCGAGATGTTGGAGCGGATGGTGCTCAGCCGCCCGGAGGCGCCCAAAGCATCCATAGCCTGTGAGATGACGGTGGAGGAATAGATCTCGTTGACGTCCAGCGGGCTGCCGTCCGGCGTATAGCCATCGGAGATGCCGCTGTTGGTGTAGCGGATGATGACCGAGGCGGTGTACTGCTGCTTGCTGTCCGCATACAGATAGATGGCGGCGGCACCCGCCAGCGAGACCAGAAAGATCAGGATGCTGAACCGCTTCAGATAGCGCAGGATCTCGAACTTTTTCATTTGCGGTGCCTTGCCTTTCTGTGTTTGCGCCGATGTACCAGCCATGCGCCGCCCAGCATGACAGCCACCGATTCCATCAGCGTCTTTTTCAGGCTCAGGCGCTGCAGGAAGGAGGCTGCTCCGTAGCTAAAGGAGATATAGTTCTGGGATTTGTACTTGATATACGCTTTATCCAGCACAAACAGCTCCTCAGCGATCTCGTTGATGGCGGTCTCCAGCTTGTTCACCATAGCCTGTGCCTCCGCCAAACGCGGCTGTCCGGCATCCAGCTCCCGGATCTTCTGGATCACATAGCTGGTGCTCACGATCTCGGACTGGTAGTCGGTGGCATCAGCCAGCGAGCCGTCTGCCGCCCGGGCCAGCTCGTCCATAGCGGTCTTGGTGCGGGACATATAGTATTCGCTTGCCGCATCCACGGTAGGGATCATCATGATGGAGGTCATGGATTTTTCGTAGATGGAAATGCCGTTTTTGTCGGCATCATAATACGCCAGCTCTTTGCGCATGGCAATATCATCGATCTTGTTCTTATATTCCAGAATACTGGTCAGCATGGAGGGGTCGCGCGCAACGCCGCCCTCAATGACAAAAGCCATGGCGTTGGGCAGGTCGTAATCCACCAGATTGTTGATCTTTTTGCCCAGCGTAGTAAAGTTGTTGGTGGTGATATCGGGGTTTGCATCGTCCGTAAAGCTTTTGTTCTCCTTCAGGCGGGAGTTCAGGTAGCGGTTCAGCCCCGCAGCGCGCACCTCCAGCTCGTTCAGCCGCAGATAGGGCTCGCACTCGGCGGTCACTTCCAGCTTTTCCTTGAGGATGCTCTGGTTGTCGCAGTAGTTGCTCAGAAAGATCTCCCGGTAGGATTCGCACACGCTCTGCAAAAGATCCATGGGCTTGCGGTTGCCCAGATCCAGCTTGCGGGTGTTGATGGAGAGATAATAGTTGGTGCTGATATACTCGCTGCCGTTGGCGCTGCCGGTGCTGTCCGGATTCAGAGAAAGGCACTCCGCCAGCTGGGAGGGCGTCAGGCGGTCCTGCAGACCCACCCGCCGGATGGCGCGCTCCATCACCTCGTCCGACACGATCTCGTAGGCATTGAAGCGGGTCTTGTTGGGGTTCATGCCCAGCGACGCCTCAGAGTAGTTGAAGGAGATGCTTGCGGTGGCGCTGTCCGCACTTTTGAAATAGTGGAATAGCCCGAACAGACAGCACAAAGTCAGCAGGCAAAGGAACAGACGGTATTTATTTGTCCAGACATGGCGCAGTGCCTGTTTGATCTTTTCTTTGATGTCATCCATGGCATTCTACCCTTTTGCAGCGGCCTGCACGCTCTGCACAGACCGCTTAGTCGATGTCAATGACCGAAAGCTCCGGCACGTTGTTGATGCGGGGCACCCGGCTGGAATCACCCAGTCCCCGGCTTACGATAAGCGTGGCATTGTTGGCAAGCGTATAGCTGCCGCCTGCATACTCAGGCAGAAAACCCTCCTCGGCGCTATAAAGCGGACCGATCTTCGGCAGGCGGATGATGCCGCCGTGTGTATGCCCGGCAAGCCCCAGTTCAAAGGAATAGTTTTCCAGCTGCTCGGTAAAATAGGTGGGGATGTGCGTCAGACAGATGCGCATGTCGTAGTCTGTCTCCGGCTCCACACTGTCCATAAAGGTGCTTGCACCGTATTTATAAAAGGCATTCGGCTCGCCTTCCACGCCCAGAATACTGATGACATTATCGTGGATGGTATAGCGCGTCTCCTGATTGCGCAGGATGGTCACCCCGGTGGCGGCGAACTTATCCACCAGCTCCCGGTCGTTATCCAGAAAATACAGCTCATCCTCGTGGTTGCCCAGCACCCCGCACACCGGCGCGATGTCGCACAGCTGGCGGCACAGGGAGAGCATATTATCGTAATTGGAGCCTTCGCCGTAGGTCACAAGGTCGCCGCCCAGCAGGATCAGATCCGGAGCAAGGCCGCGGATATCCTGCACCAGCTCGCAGTTGTCCTGCCCGTACTCCCGCAGATGCACATCGGTGAGAAAAACGATCCGAAAGCTCTGGGTCAGCTTGTGGGAATGCACCTGATAAAACTCTGCCGTATAGTGGGTGCGGTTATAGCAGATGTTCTGCCACAGCACCCCGCCCAGCAGGGCAAGCAGGGCAATAAAAACCAACAGGGTCAGCAGCACCTGCTTCCAGCGGGGTGCCGACGTCCGTGCTCCGCTGCCGCTCTGCGTGTGCCTGCCGCTGCGCGCAGAGTCTTTTCCGTGCTTTGATTTGATAAAGGCCACATCCTTTCTGCCGGGGAACTTTGCATGGAGAAGAGTAGACCGCAGCCCATCTCTTCCAAAACGGATACAAAAACTGATATATAAACAAATTATAACATATTTATAGTAAAAAGCAAAGAGTGCATCTCTGTCATGAGCGGATTTCTCATTTGGGCGTTTCCCATAAAAAAGGGATGCCGCAGCGCAGCATCCCTTTTTTGCATATTTGCAGATCAATCGTCGTCGCTGTCCAGCTTGAGCACGGCGGTAAAGGCTTCGCTGGGCAGGGAAACGCTGCCCAGCTGACGCATCTTCTTTTTGCCTTCCTTCTGCTTTTCCAGCAGCTTCTTTTTGCGGGAGATGTCGCCGCCGTAGCACTTGGCAAGCACGTCCTTGCGCATGGCCTTGACCGTCTCGCGGGCAATGATCTTGCCGCCGATGGCTGCCTGCACCGGGATCTCGAACAGGTTGCGCGGGATGTTGTCCCGCAGCTTTTCGCAGATGCGGCGTCCCTTGGCGTAGGCGTTGTCCCGGAACACGATCATGGACAAAGCGTCCACAGGGTCGCCGTTGAGCAGGAAGTCCAGCTTGACCAGATCGCTCTCGCGGTACTCCTTGAACTCGTAGTCGTAGCTGGCGTAGCCCCGGCTGCGGCTCTTGATGGCGTCAAAGAAGTCGTACACGATCTCGCCCAGCGGCAGCGCGTAGTGCAGGTCCACCCGCACATCGTCCAGATACTTCATATCGATCAGCACGCCGCGCTTGCTCTGGCACAGATCCATCAGGCCGCCCACATAGTCGTTGGGGGTGTACAGGTGCACATCCACAAAGGGTTCTTCCTGCTTGACGATATTGCTGGGGTCCGGGTAGCTGGAGGGGTTGTCGATCATCTCCACCGTGCCGTCGGTCAGGGTCAGGCGGTAGCGCACGCTGGGGGTGGTGGTGATGATGTCCAGATCGAACTCCCGTTCCAGGCGTTCGGTGATGATCTCCATGTGCAGCAGACCCAAAAAGCCGCAGCGGAAGCCGAAGCCCAGCGCGGCGCTGGTCTCCAGCTCAAAGGTCAGGGAGGCATCGTTCAGCTGCAGCTTTTCCAGCGCGTCCTTCAGGTCGGGGTACTTGGCGCCGTCGGCAGGGTAGATGCCGCAGAACACCATGGGCTTGACCTGACGGTAGCCGGGCAGCGCCTCTGCGGTGGGGCGGTCTGCCAGCGTGACGGTATCGCCCACGCGGGTGTCCTGCACCGTCTTGATGCTGGCGGTCAGGTAGCCTACCTCGCCGGCCTGCAGCTGGGCGCAGGGGGTCAGGGCGGTGGCGCCCATGTGACCCACCTCCACCAGCGTGAACTCTGCGCCGGTAGCCATCATGCGGATGGTGTCGCCGGGCTTCACCGTGCCCTCGAACACGCGGATGTAGACGATGACGCCCTTGTAGCTGTCGTAGATGCTGTCGAAGATCAGCGCCTTGAGGGGTGCGTCCGGATCGCCGGTGGGGGCGGGGATATCACTCACCACACGTTCCAGCACCTGATCGATGTTCAGACCGGTCTTGGCGGAGACGCGGGGCGCGTCCATGCAGGGCAGACCGATCACGTCCTCCACCTCCTGCGCCACCTCGTCCGGGTGGGCGCTGGGCAGGTCGATCTTGTTCAGGATGGGCACCAGCTCCAGATCATGCTCCAGTGCCATATAGGTGTTTGCCAGCGTCTGCGCCTCTACGCCCTGCGTGGCGTCCACCACCAGAATGGCGCCCTCGCAGGCAGCCAGACTGCGGCTGACCTCATAGGCAAAGTCCACATGACCCGGGGTGTCGATCAGGTTGAATTCGTAGGTCTTGCCGTCCTTTGCGGTATAATTCATGGTCACGGCACGCGCCTTGATGGTGATGCCGCGCTCGCGCTCGATATCCATGTTGTCCAAGATCTGGTCTTCCATGGTGCGCTCGTCCACGCTCTTGGTCAGCTCCAGAATGCGGTCGGACAGGGTGGATTTGCCGTGGTCGATATGTGCAATGATGCAGAAGTTGCGGATGTTGTCTCTTGCCATGTAGTTCCTCCGGACAGCTTTATGCTTCTAAGATCCAGTCCTCCACAGCCACGATCTGTCCGTGGTCGCGGTAGACGCGGGGCACGCGGCGGGAAACGCCGCACAGCACTTCGTAGGGGATGGTATCGGTCTTGCGGGCAATGGTCTCTGCGGTGTCGCTCACGGTGCCGCCCCACAGGATGGCTTCATCGTCCTCGCGCACTTCCGGCACGTCGGTCACGTCCACCATCATCTGATCCATGCACACCCGCCCCAGTACCGGGCAGGCCTTGCCGTGGATCTCCACCACACCCTTGCCGCAGCTGAGCAGCCGGGGGTATCCGTCGGCATAGCCGGTGCAAAGAGTGGCTACTCTGGTGGGCTTTTCGGCGGTAAAGCGGCGTCCGTAGCTGGCGCACTGACCGGGCTGCATCTCCTTGATCATGCTCACCACGGTCTTGAGGGTCATTACCGGCTTGAAGCGCCCGAAGCGCACCTCGTCGCTGGGGTCGTAGCCGTACAGGATGATGCCGGGGCGCGCCATGCAGCGCTCCCGGGGCAGTCCCTCCGGCCAGTCCGGGTGCAGCATGACCCCGGCAGAGTTATCGCAGTGCACAAGGGCAGGCTCCCGCCCGGCAGCCTTCAGCGCGTGGAAGGCTTTCACGAACAGCGCGTGCTGCTCGGCAGTATAAGCCACATTGTCCGGGGCGGTATCGTCAGCCACGGAAAAATGCTGGAACAGGCCGGTCATCTCCAGCCCGGGCAGTGCACAGGCTTCCAGCATTTCCCGGATGGCGGCGTCGAAATCGGTGCGCAGGGCAAAGCCGATGCGCCCCATGCCGGTGTCGGCCTTGAGGTGGATGTGCACCCTGCCCCCTGCCGCCACGGCGGCTTCGCTCAGGGCGCGTGCCTGCGCAAGGGAGTAGCACGCCACCGTGATGTCGTTCTGGAGCAGGGCGGCGGCGTAGGCGGGCTGCACATGACCCAGAATGAGGATGGGCAGGGTCTGCCCCGCCTTGCGCAGCTGCACAGCTTCGGTCAGGCAGCTGACCGCCAGCCATGCGGCGCCCTCCTCGGCGAATACCCGGGCGCACTGCACCGCGCCGTGACCGTAGCTGTCTGCCTTGACCACTGCGCACAGGGGCAGCTCCCCTGCCCGGGCTTTTACCTCCCGAAAATTATACCGAAGGGCCTCGAGGTCGATCTCGGCCCAGACGTGTTTTTCAAACGGTTGTGTCTGCATGATCTGTTTCCTTTTTTGGTACTGTAAAGCTGCCCCGGCCCGTGTGGACGGGACGCCAGCCGTCAATGCCGCTCTCCTGCAAGGCATGGAGGGTCTTTTGGCGGAAAGCGTGGTCGGTGCGGCAGCGCTCCTGCACAAATTCCTTGGTCTGTTCCCGCACGGTAACACCGTCGGCGGGGCAGCGGCTCTTCACGATGGGCAAGCCCGCCTCCCGCACAGCGCACTGCACCTCGTACTCGGTTGCCAGCAGCATGGGACGGATGAGGGTAAGGTCCCGCTGCGAAAGGTAGGTCACCGGCGAGAAGCAGCCGATGCGTCCCTCCCGCCAGAGGTTCATATAAAAAGTCTCCACAGCATCGTCCAGATGATGCCCCAGCGCCACCTTGTTGCAGCCCAGCTCCTGCGCGGCGGTGTGCAGTGCGCCCCGCCGCAGCTTGGCGCACAGGGCGCAGGGGTTCTTTTCCTTGCGGTACTCGAACACCACAGGGCCGATCTCGGTGCGGCGCACCTCGTAGGGGATGCCATGCTCCCGGAACAGCTCTGCCAGTGCGGAGTAGTCCATGGGCTGATGGTCGAATTGCGGGTCCAGCGTGACCGCCACCACCTCGTAATCAAAGCCGATGTACTTGCGCAGCATGGAAAGGCCAATGGTCAGCGCTACGCTGTCCTTGCCGCCGGAAACGCCCACCATCACCCGGTCGCCGGGGGCGATCATTTCATAGTCCTGTACAGCCTTGCGCATCAGACCGCAAAGCCGCTGCATTGCACGTAGATCACTCATGACAGGCTCACGCTTTCTACCAGATTGACCACATCACTGATGGAGGCAAGCTTTGTCAGCGCCGAAACATAGACCACATCGCCGCTGTCGTAGGTGATGGTAGCCAGCACGGCGTAGTAGGTGCGGATATCGCAGCGCACCGCCTCTACGGTCGCCCCCTCCACGGTCAGGTTGACCTTACGGGGCTTGATGACGCCGTAAGCCTGCTTGAGGTCGGCTTCCGAATCCTCGATAAAGTTTTCGTAGCTGTCGGCGGTGCCCCGCTGCAGCAAAACGGCCTGATAGTCCTCGCCGTCTGCCGTGTCGGCAGTAGCCAGTTCCAGCACGGTGCCGAGTGTTGCATCCTCGGTCATGCGGCACACGCTCCACACGCTGCTGTCGTAGTAGACAGAGACGCCGTTCGTGCCGGTATAGTGGGTGTCGGGTGTCGCGGGGGTCTGCCGGTTCACCAGCAGGGTGAGCACCATGTAGGCTGCGATGCCCAGACAGATGAAAATGGCCATCGCCGTCAGCAGCTTGGAGCTGCGGCGCTGCGCCGAGGAAGTGCGGTCGATCTCATTTGGCATGGATGTATTCTCCTTGTGTTGGCAAAGGCAGCTGTGCGCCGCCCATATCCTTTATAGTATACCACAACCGCAGCGGGATTTGTAGCGGGCAAATGGCAAAAATATGCCGGGGCGGGCAAAAAACTTTTGCAAAAATCGAAAATCAGAAATCAAGAGGATTCAAGAGAAAACGCGCGATTTTAAGAGTTTCAAAAATCTGCGCTGAAAAAATCCAAAAATCATGTTGACAGGCGCGTTTTTGTGTTGTATACTGACACTCGCGCCCCAAAAGGGTGCCTGAAACGTACAAAAAGCTTATCAGGAGGAAATAGATATGAGCACTACTCTCGTAAAGCCCGCTGAAGTCGAGCGCAAGTGGTATCTGCTCGACGCTGCCGGCAAGAGCC
>CAVKCU010000019.1:0-14745 GCA_963654645.1 Clostridiales bacterium
CGAGGAGGACTACATCCGCCTGAAGAACAGCTATGTGCTGACCCGCGAAAAGATGGCACAGGCCAAGCCCACCATGGCAGTGCTGCACCCCCTGCCCCGTGTAAACGAGATCGCGCTGGATGTGGACGACGACCCCCGTGCTGCCTATTTTGAACAGGTGCAGAACGGTGTTTACGTCCGCATGGCACTGATCATGACCCTGCTGGGGCTTGCAGACCCCAAAGCACCGAAGGAGGAGAACTGATATGCTGAATATTGACGAGATCCAGAATGGTATTGTGATCGACCACATCAAGGCAGGTACTGCCGTTGGTCTGATGGACCTGCTGGGTATTGCGGGCAACCGCACTGCCAGCGTGGCACTGATCCAGAACGCACGCAGCAAAAAGACAGCCAGCGGTCGCAAGGACATCATCAAGGTGGAAGGCGACGCTTCCTGGCTGAACCTGGATGTGCTGGCCTATCTGGACCCGAACATCAGCGTGACCATTATTGAGAACGGCAAGGCTGTCCGCAAGGAGCAGCCCAAGCCCCCCAAGCGTCTGGTGAACATTGTGCGGTGCAAGAACCCCCGCTGCATCTCCAGCATTGAAGAGGAGTGCGACCAGATCTTTGAGCTGAGCTCCAACGGCAAGTACCGCTGCATCTACTGCGAGCAGGAGCTGCAGGTAAAGCCGGAGTAATTTTTAAAATTTGGAATATCGGAACGCCTGTAGGCGCTCCGATATTCCATTTTCACAACTCCAATATAAAAAGGACTGCTGTACTGGGCAAACCCATGTACAGCAGTCCTTTTTTGCAAAAAACTGACGGAGTGCTCCGCGGCGCACGACACTCCAGCCTGTCGCGCCATTCCCATACAGCAAACAAGACCGGAGTCGCAACGCATCGAGAAACTTTATCGGCTGCAACCCCCAAAAGATCCGCCGCAGAAAGTTCCGTCAGCAGGGTGCAGTACGTCCCTGCACATCCCAAAAGCAAAGGCAAACGGCCTGCTTACACGCACCGCAGGCTGTTTTTCCATCCAGCAACAGAGCTTTTCAAAAAGGAGGTATTCCCCTTCCACCGCAACGTGACCATGTCCGCACGGAAGGATTCCTTCACTGGATTTAGTATAGCAGAGTTACGTTTCTGTTGCGCAAAAATTGTCATATTTTGACGGTGCAGATGTCATGAATTGCTGGTGGGTACTGCACAGGTAAAGCGGAACCAATTATCCCGGCAGCTCAGGGTATACTCTGCACCATGGCGCAGCAGCACATCCCGCACGTTAGAAAGCCCCATGCCGTGACCGGGCTCCCTGCGGGTGGTGCGTGGCAGCTGACCGTCCGGCGGCAGCTCCACATCCCGCTGCACCCGGTTGCGCACCGAGAGAAGGTATTCCTCCTCCGTTTTACGCACACGCACATACACCTCCGGCGGGTACGCCTGCGCTGCAGCATAGATGGCGTTATCCAGCAGATTTGCCAACACGGTGACCATATCCACCCCGGTCAGGGGGAAATCCCGCAGGTCGCAAAGATCAAAATACACGCTTACGCCCTGCCGGGCGGCTTCCTCGTACTTGCGGGTCAGGATGGAATCCAGCAGCGGATTGTGGGTGTCCATAATGGTGGTGCTGGCTGCCACAGCCTTGTCCACACCGGCAATATAGTCCTGCGCACCGGCTACATCCCCCTGCGCCAGCAGGGCACGCAGCGCACTGATATGATTCGTGAACTCATGGGTCAGGCGGCGCTGGGCGGTGTAGGAATCCAGCAGAGCCGAAGCCCGCTGCTGCTCCAGTTCTGCCTGAAAATGCAGGCTGCGCCGCTGCATGACCTGATCATTGAACATAGCCACGATGCACAGATGCACCATGACAGCCACCGTAAGCCCCACTGTCATCCCCATTGTGGCAATGGTGGCTTTTTTGTTGTTATCCGTAAGCATGAGCAGAATGTTCAGCACCACGACCACGCCCGGGAAAAAACTCATGGTCAGCGCCTGCAAGTTCTCCAGCGCATTATGCCTACGCCACTTGCTCACAAAAGAAGCTACCACTACACCCACCACCATATTTACCATCGCCATGATGATCAAACAATCTGCGCGCCGGATGACCTGCTGCAGCTCGCACCCCAGCACCCACGATGTAACATACCGCACACTGTTTTCGACCAGCAGACACATGGTACCGTTGATCAGGCAAGCTGTAAGCTTCTGCCCCGGTGTACCGCCAAACAGCATGACGGTGATGATCAGAAAAAGAACCGTGTAAGCCACTGCCATCGGCGTAAAAAAGCCAAATTTCCACACAACTGAGAGGGTCATCGTGAGCACCGTTATAACGCAGGACCACACCAGCGGGTGCTTTATCTTGCCTTTGCCAAGGTAGGCATATTCCACCATGATAAAGCTAAGCCATTGGGTCAGGCAGACCCAGTGACCGTACACATACCAGCGCCAAAATTCTTCATGCATCGCCGAACTGCCCCTTCCATTCCAGCCATGCGCTGCGGATCGCCGCAAAATCCTGTCGGCTTGCGTTCAGCTCTACCCCGCTGCGCAGCTCCACCTTATAGTTACGGATAGAACGCACATATTGCAGGTTGACCACATCGCTGCGCCCAACCTGCAAAAAGCCGTTTTCGTACAGCATGGCGGGCAGATCTGCAATTTTGCCGTAAAAGGTGCAGATAGGCTGATGCGGGATATCGCCGTAGACATTGATCTGTCGCAGAGCGCTTTCCAGATAATAGATCTGATCCAGCGGGATCTCGCTGGTGGTGCGGTTGTGGTGCACTTTCAGCGTCTTTTGGGGGTCGGTCATACCGCAGAAGATGTCTTCCAGACAGCTGGGCAGCTGGGCGGCAATATCCCGTTTGAGCAGATAGCGGTAGGCATTGACCGTGTAGCCCTGCGGTGCAAATTCCAGATATGCCGAGATGTACACCAGCACGATATCCGGAGCAACCTGCCGCAGCCTGCGCCCCAGTGCAATACCGTCTGTGGTTTTCAGGTCTACATCCAGAAACGCCAGCTGATAGTGTTCCAGTTCCGGAGTTGCCAGCAGCTGTTCACCGCTGGTGCAGACGGTGCTCTGCACCTGAATCTCCCGGGCGCGGAACCATTCCGAGATGTACTCGTCCATCCGCGCAGCAAAGGCCGCATCATCGTCACAGACCAGAATGTGCATGGGGTGTTTCCTCCTTCTGAATACAAAAAAGCATATAGCAGTGTTCCCCGCCGGGAGAAGCACCCTATATGCTTTTATATTACACTTGTCCCGCCCGTTCGTCAATCAAAGACGGAGCAGACGCCGTGATCTCTTATGCAAGGAATTTGTCGTAGAGTCCAAACGCAAAGATGAACACTACGATAAGCGGCAGTACGTAGGTCAGGTAGCCGCGCATCCAGTCCTGCACCTTGAGCCCCTCGCCGGTGTTGACCTCTTTTTTGTAGTTCTGCCAGCCCCAGCCGTAGCGGGTAACGCAGAACAGCAGATACACCAGACTGCCCAGCGGCAGGAACAGGTTGCTGACCAGAAAATCCTCCACATCCAGCACAGCGCCGCCGAACACCGCAAAGCCGTCCCATGCCCACAGGTTATAGCCCAGCACACAGGGCATGGACAGAAGGATGATGAGCACAAGGTTCACCAGACTGGACTTTTTGCGGCTGCAGCCGGTCAGCTCCATGCCGCAGCAGATGATATTTTCAAACACTGCCAGCACGGTAGACATGGCGGCAAAGGCCATGAACAAAAAGAACAGGCTGCCCCACAGTCGGCCCATGGACATATTGGCAAAGATGTTGGGCAGGGTGATAAAGATGAGGCTGGGGCCGCTGGTCTGGTCCACATGGTAGGTAAAGCAGGCGGGGAAGATGATCAGACCGGCGGTGATGGCTACAAAGGTATCCAGCACCACGATGCGGACAGACTCGCCCAGCAGGGAGTGCTCCTTACCGATATAGCTGCCGAAGATGGACATAGCACCGATGCCAAGGCTCAGGGTGAAGAAGGCCTGATTCATCGCGGAGACCAGCGTGTTGACCACGCCTACCTCCTGCATCCGAGCGAAATCCGGTACAAGGAAGAAGGTAAGGCCTTCCTTTGCCCCGGGCATGAACAGGCTGTTGACAGCCAGCACCACCATAATGAGGAGCAGGGCGATCATCATGCCCTTGGTCACACGCTCCAGACCGCTTTGCAGACCCTTGGCGCACACCAGAATGCCCACTACCACCACAAATACCATCCAGAAGGTCATGGTGGCGGGGCTAGCCAGCATTTCGGTAAATTTCCCTGCCACCTGCTCTGCGTTGAGCCCCGCCAGTTTACCGGCGGCAGTCATGTAGAAATAATGCAGCATCCAGCCTGCTACGGTGGTGTAGAACATCATCAGCAGGTAGCAGCCAATGAGGGTAAAATAGCCGTGGATGTGCCACTTCTGCCCCGGCTTTTCCAGCGCCTGATACGCCCGCACCGGGCTTTTGCGGGAGGCGCGTCCCACAGCAAATTCCATGGTCATGATGGGCAGACCCAGAATGACCAGAAAGATCAGGTAGAACAGCACAAAGGCACCGCCGCCGCCCTGCCCGGCAATATACGGGAATTTCCATACGTTGCCGATGCCGATGGCACACCCTGCGGAAAGCAGGATGAAGCCCAGACGGGATTTCAGAGTTTCTCGTTCCATGATTTGATTGCTCCTTACTTCTGCTTCCGGGGTGCGTTTTTGCCCACAGGACCGCGGGGACGGCGCTGGGCAGCCTTAGACTGCTGAGCAGCAGAGCGGGTCTGTGCACGGCCCTTAACGGCTGCAGCACGCAGAGCGTTCACCTCGGCCTTGGTCAGCTCACGGTAGGTACCGGGCTTGAGCATACCCAGCTTGACCACGCCCTCGGCGTTGCGCTTCAGGCGCACCACCTCAAGACCCACGCTCTCGCACATCCGGCGGATCTCGCGGTTCTTGCCCTCTTTCAGGGTCATTTCCATCACGGTGCGGCCGGGCTCATCGGTGACCACGTTGATGGCGCAGGGCATGGTCTTAGTGCCGTCGTCCAGCACAACACCGCTGCTCAGCTTGAGGATGGTAGCCTCGTCGGCGCGGGGCTGCACGGTAACGCGGTACAGCTTGGAGATGCCGCCGGACGGATGGGTGACGGCCTGTGCAAAGGCGCCATCGTTGGTCATCAGCAGCAGACCCTCGCTGTCCTTATCCAAGCGACCCACCGGGTACAGGCGGGCGGGGATGTCGCTGACCAAGTCCATCACGGTCTTGCGGCCCAGTTCATCGCTGGCGGTGGTCACATAGCCACGGGGCTTGTACAGTGCCAGATAATACAGCTGCTGGTTTTTCTGGATGTAGATGCGCTCGTCATCCACATGGAGTACGTCACGGTTGGGGTCCATCTTGTCGCCCACCTTTACCGGGTGGCCGTTCACCCTGACGCGGCCCTCGGCAATGATCTGCTCGGCGGCGCGGCGGGAGCACAGCCCCTGCTCGGCCATGATTTTCTGAATACGTTCTTCTGCCATAATATTACTCCTTGTGCGCCTCACGGCGCTCAAAACGCGCACCGCTTCCCCGCTTTTGCGGGGCACGGTGCGCGGCTATATAAACCGCAGGCCAAAAGGTCTGCGGCTGCGGCTTGGTTATTCTAAAAAGTTACTCTGCCTTGGGCTCCTCTGCGGGGGTCTTGCCGTCCTTTTTGACCAGAGCGGTAAGCTTTTCCACCAGCTCGGGCAGCATAGTCAGAGCGCGGTCGATGCTGTTGGAGCTATCCGACAGCTGGATGGTGCGCACGCAGCCATCCTTGATGACCAGAAATGCCACCGGCTGGATGTTGACACCGGCACCGGAGCCGCCGCCGAACAGATCCTTGTTGGCAGCGTTCTTGCCGTTAAAATCGGTACCGCCGGAGGCGAACCCGAAGCTCACCTTGGACACCGGCAGGATGGTGATGCCGTCCTCGGTGGTGATGGGCTTGCCGATAATAGTGTTGGAGTCCACCATCTGGTGAATTTTCTCCATCGTAACGTTCATCAGACCCTGAATAGGATGCTCTGCCATAAAACAACTCTCCTTTATTCATCCGTGCAGACGATCGCCCGCCGGAAAGCATTCTGATATGGATTTAGTGTACCACACTTTATATAAAGATGTCCAATACTTTTTTACGCCAGAACTCGTACAACACCCGCACAGCGGCGATGACGATGAACAGCGCCTGCGCACTGACCCGGAAGGATACCCTATCCTGCACGGTAGGCTGGGCGCTGCCGAAGTCCGGCAGAACACGCAGCTGGTCAAATTCCAGAAAGAAGAAATGATCCAGCACGCCAAGGGTCGGGTACAGCCATGCCTGCAGCTTACCGTAATTACGGGCAGCTGCGGCGGGGTCGTCACCGCGCACGCCAAGGCAGACCGAGATCTTTGTGAAGCGGATGGCACCAAACACCGCCCGCAGCAGCGTACCCGCGCCCCGCAGCATGGTGCAAACCGCATCCAGCGTGATCTTTGCCTTTTGGCGGGGCGGCTTTTCAGCCTTGGGCTTTGCGGGCTGCGCGGACTTTTTTTCAGCTTTTTTGCGCTTGCGCTCCGCACGCCATGCGCGGAATTTTGCTTTCAGCCTGCCGGTAAAACCCTTGGGCTCCTCTGGCTGGGCTGGCGGTTCCGGCTTTGGGTATTGGAACACCGGGAAAGTGATGCCCAGTGCCCCGGCTTTTACGGTAAGTGTATCGTTTTGCCAGCAGACATCTGCGCAGAAGGGGCACAGCAGCAAAAGCGCCGCCAGCACCAGAATGATCAGCAGCAGGATGCCCACCGCCTTGAGGATGAACAGCAGACAAGCGCCCACTGCGGAAAGAACCATGCCCATGGGTCAGCCCTCACTTTCGGTCGGATCATCTGCCGGCGCATCGCTGTGCACCGGCGGCAGGTCTGCCAGACTGGACAGACCGAACACACGCAAAAATGTATCGGTGGTACGGAAGCTGACCGGGCGCCCCGGCAGATCCAGACGTCCGGCTTCCTCGATCAGCCCCTTTTCCAGCAGACCGGACACACTGGAGGAGGAATCTACGCCGCGCACCTGCTCAATAAAGGCGCGGGACACCGGCTGATTGTAGGCGATGACGGTCAAAGTCTCCATAGCCGCAGGGCCAAGCGGTACGGCGCGGCGGCTGTCCAGCACACGGCGCACACAGTCTGCCCACTGGGTCTTGGTAGCCAGCTGCCACCGGGTATTCAGATGCAGCAGACACAGGCCGCTGTCCTCCCGCTGGTAGCGGGTGTGCAGGGTCTCCAGTGCGGCATCCACGCTGGACTGGGGCAGCTGCACCGCCTGTGCCAGCTTATCGGCGCCTATGGGGTCGCCGCAGGCAAAAAGCATGGCCTCCACGGCGGCAAGGGTTTGTTTCTGGTTCATGGATTCTCCTTATTGCGTTCCGAGCGGGTGCGGCGCATGGTCAGCTCCCCCCGGTCGTCCAGCGCGATGCGTCCGCCGCGCACCAGTTCCAGCAGTGCCAGAAAGGTAGCTACATTGGTGCTGCGGCTCTGGCTGCGGGAAAACAGCTGCTCCATTTTTGCCACGGTGCCGCCCAGCATCCGGCGCAGGATGTACACCACCCGGCTGGTGACCGACACCATGGGCGCAGTGACCAGCGGCTCAAACTGCTGCTGGGTGGGCACACGGCGGGTCTTGGTGCGGCCCGCCAGCGCCTGCCAGTAGTCCGCCAAAATCTGCGGGGCGTGGTGCAGCGCGTAGGTGTTGTCCAGCTCCATCTCCATGGGACGGCGCACGAACACCGGGGCGGCTTCCCCCTTTGCGCGCAGCAGAGTCGCCATGCGGCGGCACTGGTCATACTCAATGAGCTGACCGGTGAGCTCCTGCTTCATGCGCTCGCCCTCTTCGCTGCGGGGCAGCAGCAGAAAGCTTTTCATCTCCACCAGATGCGCCGCCATCTCAATGAAGGCGCTGGCAGTCTCGGGGTCGGGGTCTGCCTGCTCCACGGTGCGGGTGTACTGGTCGATGAGCTGCAGGATGGGGATATTGTGCAGGTCCATCTTATGCTTGGTCACCAGCGCCAGCAATAATTCCAGCGGGCCGTCAAAATCTTCCAGATGGAAGGTCAATTCCTCTGTCACTCAGATCACCGCCCCAAGGCTGCTGGCATAAACGGCGTAGGCGATCTTATCGATATACCCGGTGCCTGCGCCCAAAAGTGACCATACCGCGTTGTTCAGGTAGTAGAGCGGCACATCCAGAAAGCCGCCCCAAACCGCTGCCAGCATGACGATCATGATATATTTTTCGTACCGCATCAGGCCAAAGTAGATGCGCTGCGGCAGCACCACCAGCAGAATGCGGCTGCCGTCCAGCGGCGGCACAGGGATCAGGTTGAACACCGCAAGGCTCACATTCATCAGCACCAGATACCGCAGGAACATGGCAATGTAAAGGGTGGCGTTATTGACCGGTGCCCAGTAGTACATCACCTTCCATGCCACCATACCAAGGTAAGCCAGCAGAAGGTTTGCCACAGGGCCTGCCAGCGCCGTGAGCGCCATGCCCCACTTGGGGTTTTTGAAGTTGCGGGGGTTCGTGGACACAGGCTTTGCCCAGCCCACGCCCGCAAACACCATGCACAGCGTGCCCAGCAGGTCAAAGTGTGCAAAGGGATTCAGCGAAAGACGCCCTTCGCGTTTGGCGGTGGCATCGCCCAGCAGCCATGCTGCCAGCGCGTGTCCGGCCTCGTGGAACGGGATCGCCACCAGCGCCACCAGTGCGCGGATGATATAATAGGTTGCCTGTGCGGTCATGTAATTCTCCTGTCAAAACGAATTTCTTCCTTTATAATACTATTTTTTTGTGCCCTGCACAAGCCCCACAGCACCGGGAATACAAAAAGCTACAGGAAATTTAAAAAAAGGCTTGCTTTTTCTCTGCATCTCTGGTAAAATAGTCAAGCTGATTATTTTGATTCCATACTTCACTGTAGGAGGTGCAATTACCATGGCTAAGTGTGAATGCTGCGGCAAGGGTGTTACCTTTGGTATCAAGGTCTCTCACTCTCATCGCCGTTCCAACCGTACCTGGAAGCCGAATGTCCGTCGTGTCAAGGCGGTCGTGGAGGGCTCTCCCAAGTATGTCTACGCATGCTCCCGTTGCCTGCGCGCTGGCAAAGTTACCCGCGCTGTCTAATTTGGTGTATGTGGCCGGTCACTTTGTCGAGTGGCCGGCTTTTTTATTTGCCGCAAGGAGAGGAATAAAATGTCTTTGCCTGTTGATCCCATCATGCTGCTGAGCGTGGTGAACCTGAAACTGCGGGATCAGTATAAGGATCTCGATGCGCTGTGCGAGGACCTGGAGGCCGATAAGGCCGGTCTGTGCGCAAAGCTGCACGCTGTGGGCTACGATTACGACCCGCAGCGCAACCAGTTTGTCTGATTATAGCTTCCAAATCCGGCACCGGTGCGCAGCGACTGTGCCCGGGCCGGTGAATGATAAAATAAGGAGTGCTTGATTTATGATCCAGGGTACCTATTACAAAGAGTGGAGCACGGTTCTGGGCCGTGAGATGGAGTTTAAGGTGTACGGTCACGCCGGTGTGCCGGTGCTGGCACTGCCCGCCCGCGGCGGCCGTTTTTACGACTGGGAAAACAACGGGATGCCCGATGCCATTGCCCAGCTGCTGAACGAGGGCAAGGTGCAGCTGTTCTGCGCAGACGCCGTGGATGGCGAGGGTCTTTTGAATGGTGATCTGCCCCAGCGCCGCCGCGCCGAGCTGCAGGAAAAGTATTTCGTCTACCTGACCGCAGAGCTGGCTCCCCGTATTCTGACCCTGAACAACGCCAAAAAGGGCACCCGGATCTGGACTGCCGGTGTGGACTTGGGCGCTTACCACGCCGTCCACTGCCGTCTGCGCCGTCCCACCCTGTTTGCCGGTGCCGTGGGCATGGGCGGTATCTACGACCTGACCCGCTTCTGGGGCACCGACAGCGATGACATGGTGCTGCGCTGCTCTCCCCTTGCCTACCTGCAGGAGAACGGTATTGCCAACAAACCTGCGCTGACCAAGGCAGAAGAGAACTGCCTGATCCTCTGCGCTGGTCAGGGCGCTTACGAGGGCGATGCACTGGACGACACACAGGCACTAGCTGATCTGCTGAAGGATCAGGGCATGCCCGCACATCTGGAGATCTGGGGCGGCGACGTTTCCCACGACTGGTACTGGTGGGGCAAGATGTGGAACCTGTTTGCACCGCGCATTCTGGAAGTAAAGTAAGCGTTTTTGACGAGGGAAAGCCTGCGGGGCTTCCCTCGTTTTCTTTTTCTCAATTTCCTACTTGAATTGTCGGATATTGTGTGCTATACTGCTGTTGTAAGCAAAATATACCCCATGGGGGTTTATAAAGGGAGCGATTCTGATATGGAAGAGACCAAAAAACACGGTTGTTGCTGCGATGATGCGCCGGCAGCGGACACTGCGGCAGATGCTGCTGTCCCCTGCTGCTGCCGTCATAAAGAGCGCAGCCCGGAGGAATACAAAGCCCTGCTCAACCGGCTGAACCGCATTGAAGGGCAGGTACGGGGCATCCGCGGGATGCTGGAAAAGGAAGCCTACTGCGTGGACATTCTGGTACAGGTGGCCGCAGCCAATGCGGCGCTGAACAGCTTCTCCCGGGAATTGCTGGCACAGCACATCGGCAGCTGCGTGGCAGAAGACCTGCGTGCCGGCAGCGATGAAAAGCTGGAAGAGTTGCTCCGGCTGCTGCCCAAGCTGATGAAATGACCGCCCGCCGGGCAAACTGACCACAAGGAGAAATAACAATGGAACAATTCAACGTTACCGGCATGAGCTGCGCGGCCTGCTCTGCCCGGGTGGAAAAGGCCGTAAAAAGCGTGCCGGGCGTCACCGGCTGTTCTGTAAGCCTGCTGACCAACTCCATGGGGGTGGAGGGTACCGCAGAGGATGCCGCCATTATCCATGCTGTGGAGCAGGCTGGTTACGGTGCAAGCCCCAAAAAAGCCGCAGCTGCAGCCAGCACCAGCGCAGAGCTGGACGCGCTGGCTGACCACGAAACGCCCAAATTGAAACGGCGGCTCATCGCCTCGCTGGGCTTTTTGCTGGTGCTGATGTACTTTTCCATGGGGCACATGATGTGGGGCTGGCCGCTGCCCCGCTGGTTCAACGGCAACCACATCGCCATGGGGCTGGTACAGCTTCTGCTGGCGGGCATCGTGATGGTGATCAACCAAAAGTTTTTCATCAATGGCTTCAAGGGGCTGGTGCACCGTTCCCCCAACATGGATACGCTGGTGGCTATGGGCTCCATGGCAAGCTTTGTGTGGAGCACCTACGCCCTGTTTGCCATGACCGATGCGCAGCTGCACGGCAACGAGGAACTGGTCATGCATTACATGATGGAGTTCTATTTTGAGTCTGCCGCCATGATTTTGACCCTCATCACGGTGGGCAAGATGCTGGAAGCACGCTCCAAGGGCAAGACCACCGATGCGCTCAAGAGCCTGATGAAGCTTGCCCCCAAGACCGCTACCCTGCTGCGGGATGGTGCCGAGGTGACCGTACCCATTGAGCAGGTGCAGAAAGAGGATATCTTTGTGGTGCGCCCGGGCGAGAACATCCCGGTGGACGGCATTGTGCTGGAGGGCAGCAGCGCCGTAAACGAGAGCGCCCTGACCGGCGAGAGCATCCCGGTGGACAAAGCCGTGGGCGATAAGGTAAGCGCCGCCACCACCAACCAGTCCGGCTATTTGCAGTGCCGCGCCACCCGCGTGGGCGAGGACACCACGCTGGCGCAGATCATCCGCATGGTCAGCGATGCCGCCGCCACCAAAGCTCCCATTGCAAAGATCGCAGATACCGTATCCGGCTTTTTTGTGCCTGCGGTCATCAGCATTGCAGTGATCACCACCCTTGTCTGGCTGCTGCTGGGGCGGGATGTGGGCTACGCGCTGGCGCGGGGCATCTCGGTGCTGGTCATCAGCTGCCCCTGTGCGCTGGGTCTGGCAACGCCGGTGGCTATTATGGTGGGTAACGGCTTGGGTGCGAAGAACGGCATCCTGTTCAAGACCGCTGCGGCGCTGGAGGAGGCCGGGCGCACCCGCATCGTGGCGCTGGACAAGACCGGCACCATCACCTGCGGCGAGCCCACCGTCACCGACCTTCTGCCCGCTGCAGGCGTGACCGAGACCGAGCTGCTCACACTGGCAGCCGCGCTGGAGGGTCGCAGCGAGCACCCGCTGGCGCGGGCAGTGCTGGCCTATGCAGAGGAAAAGCAGCTGGAGCTGCCCTCTGTTACCGATTTTACCGCCCTGCCGGGCAACGGCCTTACCGCCAATCTGGAGGGTAAGGAGATCTTCGGCGGCAACGCTGCCTTTATTAGCACAAAGGTCGCTATCCCTGCTGCGCTGCAGACACAGGCCGCCGCGCTGGCTGCGCAGGGCAAAACGCCCCTCTTCTTTGGCGGTGCTCACCGTCTGCTGGGCGTTATCGCGGTGGCAGATACCATCAAGGAGGACAGCCCGCAGGCCATTCGGGAGCTGCGGAATATGGGCATCCGGGTGGTGATGCTGACCGGCGACAACCGGCGCACCGCCGAAGCCATCGGTCGGCAGGCCGGGGTGGACGAGGTGATCGCCGGGGTGCTGCCGGAAGGCAAGGAGGCCGTTATCCGGCAGCTGCAAAAGTATGGCAAGGTAGCTATGGTGGGCGACGGCATCAACGATGCCCCTGCCCTGACCCGCGCTGACACCGGCATTGCCATCGGCGCAGGCACGGACGTAGCCATTGACGCTGCGGACGTAGTACTGATGAACTCCAAGCTCTCGGACGTGCCCGCCGCCATCCGGCTGAGCCGCGCTTCCCTGCGCAACATCCACGAAAACCTGTTCTGGGCGTTTATCTACAACATCATCGGCATCCCGCTGGCAGCCGGTGTGTTCATTCCCTTGGGGCTGACGCTGAATCCCATGTTCGGCGCGGCTGCCATGAGCCTTTCCAGCTTCTGCGTAGTGAGCAACGCTTTGCGGCTGAACCTGTTTGACCTGCACAGCGCAAAGCGCGACCACCCGCCCAAACACGTCCCTGCCCTGCCCGCTGCCCTTGTGCAGCCCGCAGCGGAGGAAGATACAACTGCATCCAATCAAAAGGAGGAGACCGCTATGAAAAAGACCCTGACCGTAGAAGGCATGATGTGCCCCCACTGTGAAGCCCGTGTCAAGAAGGCGCTGGAGGCCCTGCCTCAGGTGGACGAGGCTGTTGTCAGCCACGAAGCCGGTACCGCCATCGTTACCCTGAACGCAGAGGTGGACGATGAGGTTCTGAAGAAGGCCGTGGAGGCACAGGATTACCCTGTTACCGGGATTCAGTAAGATTCAGCCCCCACAAAATGCAAGAGGCAGCTGCGCGAAAATCTGCGCAGTTGCCTCTTTTTGCATAGGACAATTTTGAATGCGCGCCGCGTTCGCTTTGCGCATCTTCAGAGGAAAAATTATTTTATTTTGCAAGCGGGGAAAATCTGCGGATTTTCCCCGCTTGCTTTTTCACGGGAGGGCGTTACCGGAAATGGCATTTTTACAGATAACTGTCAAATCGTCTGCCCACATCGAGAATTATATTTATAGCCGATTTTTCTAGGCCACAAGCCAACTTTCAGACTTTTTGTGGGCAAAAGCAAAAAAAGAGGTCAAAACTGAACAAATCAGCAAGTTTTGCCCACAGTTTGCCCACCAAACAAAAAATCCGTACAAAACACTTACCGGAGGTTCTGCGCCGCTTTTTTAAGCCTGAAACGCCAAAAAAGCCCGCTGCAAGGCGAAATGTCCTTGCAGCGGGCAGCATAGATAACCGGGGAACCCTTATCAGACTTCGGTGTTGAAGTAGCGCTTCAGCAGACCCTCGAAGCCGCGACCGTGACGGGCTTCATCCTTTGCCATCTCGTGGACGGTGTCGTGGATAGCGTCCAGATTCAGTGCCTTCGCCTTCTTGGCCAGATCCATCTTGCCTGCGCAGGCACCGCACTCGGCTTCGGCACGCATCATCAGGTTCTTCTTGGTGCTGTCGGTCACGACCTCGCCCAGCAGCTCTGCAAAGCGGGATGCGTGGTCAGCCTCTTCGTAAGCATAACGCTTGTAAGCCTCGGCGATCTCGGGGTAGCCCTCACGCTCTGCCACGCGAGCCATAGCCAGATACATACCGACCTCGCTGCACTCGCCCTCGAAGTTTGCGCGCAGACCATCAACGATCTCCTGCGGCACGCCCTCTGCCTTGCCGATGCCGACAACGTGCTCGGTGACGTAGGTGTTGCCCTTCTTCTCCACAAAAGCGGAAGCGGGAGCCTTGCAAACAGGGCACTGAGCGGGGATCTCACCCTCAGCGATATAACCACAAACGGTGCAAACGTATTTCTTCATAAGAATTTACCTCCATTCGATCTGTTAAAAACGATACAGGACGGAAACCACCCGCCTGTTGCTTCTATGCGGGGCAGCTGCGCTGCCGGGTATAGAAAGAGCCATGGAAAGAAGCTTTGTGCTTTGTGCACTTCCCTTTCCATGGCTCTATTATAGCGAATAATTCCTAGTTAGTCAAGTATATTTTTAAGAATTATTCCTACTTATCAAAAACTGGCAGGATGCCCAAATTCCCTTACGGAAAACTGGACGCATTACCTAAGATGTATCTGAAAACAAAGAAAATGACGAATATTTCGCAAGCACAAGCGGGATTTA
>CAVKCU010000020.1:0-14643 GCA_963654645.1 Clostridiales bacterium
GGAGTGGATCATGAGCGCCGAGTACATCATGGCAGGCGGCAACGAGCAGGTCATCTTCTGCGAGCGCGGCATCCGCACCTTTGAAAAATACACCCGCAACACGCTGGATCTTTCCGCTGTGCCCATCATCCACGAAAAGACCCATCTGCCCATCGTGGTAGACCCCAGCCACGCCACCGGCAAGTCCAATCTCGTCGAGCCGATGATGATCGCCGCTGTGGCTGCCGGTGCGGATGGTCTGGAGGTAGAGGTGCACTACGACCCCCAGCACGCATGGAGCGACGGCGCACAGTGCCTGACCCCGGACGCCTTTGCACAGGCCATGGCTAAGTGCCGTCAGGTGGCTTGGGCGATCGGCCGGGAACTGTAAACCGTTTACCCCCTCAGGCGCTAACGCGCCAGCTCCCCCAAGGGGACGCCTGAAGCGCTGCCCGGGGGAAATCTGCAAAAGGATAACACCGCTATGCTAGTAACCATCAGACCTGCCCCCGGCGGCATCGGGGGCGTGATCGCCGCGCCGCCCAGCAAAAGCATGGCGCACCGCGCCGTGCTGTGCGCCGCGCTGGCTGTGGGGCGCTCCCACATCACCCATCTGGAATTTAGCAAGGACATCTCTGCCACCCTGTCCGCCGCCGCGCAGCTGTGCGCCGCCGTGGACACCGGCGCGGACGATGCCACCGTGCAGGGTCATGGGCATTTTTTGCCCCTGACCGCCCCGGTGGACTGCTGCGAAAGCGGCAGCACCCTGCGGTTTTTGATCCCCATCGCCAGCCTGACCGGTCAGCCGGTCACCTTTACCGGGCGCGGGCGGCTGATGGAGCGCCCGCAATCCGTATACGAGGCGTTATATCGCGAGCAGAATCTACGGTTTGAGCAGTCCCCCGCCGGGCTGACCGTGGCGGGCGCACTGACCCCCGGGGACTACCGGCTGGCGGGCAATGTGTCCAGCCAGTTCATCAGCGGGCTGCTGTTCGCGCTGCCGCTGCTGCCCGGGGACAGCACCCTGCACCTCCTTCCCCCGGTAGAGAGCCGCAGCTACATCGACATGACCCGCGCTGTGCAGGCCGCCTTTGGGGTGCACAGCCGCTGGCTGGACGAAACCACCCTGCTGCTGCCGGGCGGGCAGCAGTACCACCCCTGCGACTATACCGTGGAGGGCGATTACAGTCAGGCCGCGTTTCCGGCGGTGCTGGGCGCGGTGTGCGGCGGGGTGACCATCACCGGCCTTGCGCCGGACACCTTGCAGGGCGATGCCGCCATTCTGGACATCCTGCGCCGGTGCGGCGCGGTGTTCACCCGCGAAGGCAACAGCGTCACCTTTGCAAAAGCGCCCCTGCATGGGGTGGACATCGACCTTGCGGACTGCCCCGACCTTGGCCCCGTGCTGATGGTGCTGAGCTTGCTGTGCGAGGGCACTACCGTCATCCGCAACGCCCAGCGGCTGCGCCTGAAAGAGAGCGACCGCATTGCAGCCATGGAAGCCGAGCTGCGCGCCTGCGGCGGCGTACTGGAGAGCGATGGCGGCACCATCACGGTGCACGGCTGCGCCGGGCGTCTGCACGCCCCTGCCGCCCCCCTGCACGGTCACAACGACCACCGGGTGGTCATGAGCCTTGCGGTGCTGGCAGCCGCCGCCGGGCTGCCCCTGACCGTGGACGATGCCGAAGCCATCCAGAAGAGCTGGCCCGGCTTTTTTGCAGATGCAGCGCCGCTTGGCGTGGAGGTAGAAGATGCTTGATAAAACAAAACGTTATCTCGTAGTGGGTCTGGGTCTGCTGGGCGGCAAGTACGCGCTGGAGCTGACCCGCGCCGGCTTCCATGTGGACGGTATCAACCGCAGCGAGGGACATTTGCAGTATGCGCTGGAGCACGGCTATATCGCCGGCGGCAAGACCCATGATTTTGAGGACCTTGTTCAGAATGCCGACCATATCATCTTTGGTCTGTACCCCACCGCGCTGCTGGACTGGTTCCGTGCCTACGGTCACCTGCTCAAGCCCGGGTGCATCTTTACGGATGTTTCCGGCGTCAAGACCGGCCTTGTGGAGCCGATACAGGCGCTGTGCCCGGCGGGGGTGGAGTTCATTGCCAGCCACCCCATGGCAGGCCGCGAGACTTCCAGCGTGGAGCACGCCGCCGAGGTGAATTTTGCCCCGGCAAACTTCATCATCACCCCCACCGAAAAGAACACCCCGGCGGGCATCCAGTGGGCAAAGGAGCTTGCCGGGGTGCTGGGCTTTAAGCACATCTGCACCCTGACCGTGCAGGAGCACGACCGGATGATCGGCTATGTCAGCCAGCTGTGCCACGCCATTGCCGTAAGCCTGATGTGCGCCAACGATAACTCCTCGCTGTGCGAGTACACCGGCGACTCCTTCCGGGATCTGACCCGCATTGCACGCATCAACGATAAAATGTGGGCAGAGCTGTTTTTGTGGAACAAGCAGAACCTGATCAGTGAGATCGACCAGTTCGATTCTGCCTTGCAGGAGATGCGCGCCGCCCTTGTGGCGGACGACCGGGACAAGCTGGAACAGATGTTCCGCCTTTCCACCCAGCGCCGCGCCGCCTTTGACAAAAAGCTGCCGGAATAAACCGTGACGGAGGTATTGCCCCATGCCCAAGCAGGAAGGACAGAAATCCAAGCTGGTAACACTGCTGCGCATCCTTGAGCAGCGCACCGACGAGAACCACCGCCTGAACGTGCCCCAGCTGGTGCAGCTGCTGGAAAATCAGGGCATTCTTGCCGAGCGCAAGAGCATTTACAGCGATATCGACACCCTGCGCAGTCTGGGCTACGACATCCAGCTGCAGCGCGGGCGCGGCGGCGGGTACTGGATGGCAAGCCGTGCATTCGAGCTTTCCGAGCTGAAGCTGCTGGTGGACGCAGTACAGTCCAGCAGCGTCATCTCGGCGCGCACCAGCAAGCGTCTCATCCACAAACTGGAAGCCCTCTGCTCCGACTACGAGGGCACCCAGCTGCAGCGTCAGGTGTATGTGGACGGACGTCCCAAGACCGACAGCCAGACCCTTTTGTACAGCATCGATGCGCTGCACACCGCCATTAACCGGGGGTGTCTGGTGCAGTTCCGCTACAAGGGCAGCAGCACCGTGCGCACCGTAAGCCCGTGGCAGCTGGCATGGGACAACGGCTGCTATTACCTCATCGCCTATCAGGACGAAAAAGCGCCCCCCATGCGCCACTACCGGGTGGACCGGATGTCCGGGGTGCTGGTGCTGGACGAGCCGCGCCGGGGCAAAGAGTTCTTCCGCACCTTCGACCTGCCCGCCTACCTGCGCAAGCACTTTAATATGTTCGGCGGCACCGAGTACCGGGTCACCCTGCGGTGCGCTGCCGACCTTGAGCCGGTCATGCGGGAACGCTTTGGCCGCGAGCCGGTGTTCTGCCCGGAGGACGCAGAACACTTCCACTTTGATGTGCCCATCTGCGTCAGCCAGCAGTTTTTCGGCTGGGTGTGCGGTTTTGGCGGCAAGGTAGAGGTCACCGCCCCCGCCGCCGTCCGCACCCAGCTGCACGAAATGGTGCAGAGCCTCGCGGAGCAGCATGGGTAAAGCGCTTTGCCGTTAATTTTCACTTTACAAACGCCGCAGGAACTATTACAATTACAATCAAAGCAGTGCTGAAAGGCATTTCCTTTTCATCCACCGTGCGCAACCGTTCCGACAGCGCCGGGGCTGCGCAGGACTTTCTTGCTCAGGAGGTTTTTTGCATGAAAAAGATCACACGCCGTACCGTTCTCCGTGCCTCGGGGCTGGCAGCCGTCTCGCTGGCTCTGTCCGGCTATGCGCCCGCCGGCAGCGCCTGTGTGGGCAACGGCTTTTCCGACTGGCTGCAGCAGACCTTCGGGAAGGGCAGCTCCGCCTCCTCTGAGAGCACCGGGGACGCAGCCCCGGACGCAGATGCGGCGTCTGAAGCCCCGGCAGAGAGCGCCGACAGCAGCCTGCCTGCCTACAACGCCGACCCTCTTACCGGCGAGCCGCGCCGCAGCAACGGACGCATCGTCGGCGTGATGGTAAACAACATCAGCAACACCCAGCGGCAGAACGCCCGCCCGCAGCGCGGCATCGGCTCGGCTGACCTGCTCATCGAGAGCAAGGTGGAGGGCGGCATCTCCCGCTTCTGCGCGGTGTACCACGACGCCAATGCCATCCCGGAGGTGGGTCCGCTGCGCTCCGGTCGCGACCAGTTCTTGCAGCTGCTCATGCCGTGGCAGGCGCTGTACTACCACGACGGCGAAAGCGCCCCCTGCACCAAGTTCATCAGCGTGTACAACTACTCCGGTCTGAACATCGGCGGCAAGAGCTACTTCAATACCCCCACCCATCCCCATGTGGCACACCGCGACAGCCGGGGTCGCAACGTGGCGTATGAGCACACCGAGTTCACCTCCGGCGCCGAGATCCGGCAGGCTGCCGCCAACGCAGGCATCGGGCTGGAATACCCCTACGAGAGCACCTTCTTCCGCTTTGCGGACTACCGCACCGGCGCAGAGAACAAGATGTCCGGCGCTGCCGCCGCCAAGACCATCAACATCGTGCACTCGGACAGCTACAAGACCACCTTCAGTTACAACCGCTGGGAGCACCTTTATAAAATGTCCATGTACAGCCGCGCCGCCGGTGCTTTTGAAAACACCGTGGACGAGCTGACCGGCAAGCAGCTTGGCTTTACCAACCTGCTGGTCTGCTTTGCAGGCATTGCGGACTACCCCGGCGACTCCGGCGGCGTGCAGCAGGTGGACTATGTGTCCGGCGGCGAAGCCTATTTCTTCACCCGGGGCGCCGTGCAGCGCGGCACATGGCAGAAGGCATCCCCGGAGCACCCGCTCAAGGTCTATGCCGCCGACGGCAGCGAGCTGTGCTTCAACCGCGGCAAGACTTATCTCGCCATCGTGGACGACGACGAGTGGCAAAACTTCAACTATCAGTAAAGGGAGAGACCCATGAAACGCAAATGGAGCCTGCGCCTTGGTGCAGCCGTGCTGTGCGCGGTGCTGCTGGGCAGCTGCGGGAGCCCCGCCGCTGCGCCTGCAGAAAGCACCGCCCCGGCAGACCCGCTTACCGGGCAGCAGCTGCTGTACCCGGAGCAGCGGGCGGCGGCGGTGGTCATCGAGAACACCACCGGCAGCACTACCCAGTGGGGCATCGGCAGCGCCTCGGTGGTGCTGGAAGCCCTGACCGAGAGCGGCAGCTCTACCGAGCTGTGTCTGGTATACCCCGCCCTCGAGGCTATGCCCGTGGTAGGGCCGGTGACGCGCGGACAGGACTTATACTGGCGGCTGCTCAGTGGGCAGCAGGTACTGCCCATCCAGTGCGGCAGCAGTGCATACGCCAAGCGGTATCTGGAATACTATAACCTCCGCGCGGTGGACGCGCAGGAGGTGGGGCGCAACGCCTTTGTCAGCACCGGTTACAGCTGGAACAGCACGCCCCTGTGGCGCACCAGCGGCAAAGCGGTTGCCTCAGTGCTGGACAGCCTGAGCATCTCTGCCGCCGTGAACCAGAACGCCGCCGGCAGCGAAAGCGAAACGTCAGGCGTTCTGCCCGCCCTGCTGCCCCAGCGGGACACCGGTCATCTGCCGGACGCGAACGCCGCCGATGCGGTAAACGTGACCGTGAATTTCCAATCCGGCGGTGCCACCGGCTTTGTCTATGATGGCGCCCTTGCCGCCTACGGGATGCTGCACGCCGACGGCACCCCCCAGCTGGATGCCAACACCGGCACACAGGCAGCCTTTGACAACCTGCTCATCCTGTACAGCGGCTCCTCCCTGCGGGACGACGGTCGCACGCTGGACTACGACCTTTCCATGGGCGGCGGCGTCTGGCTGAACGGCGGGCAGCTGTGGCAGATCACATGGACGCAGGGCACAGAAAGCACCCTTGCCCTCTACGATTCCACCGGCAAGCCGCTGAACCTCCCGGCAGGGCGCAGCTATATCGCCCTGCTCTCCAGCCTTACCGGGCAGGAGCTGCTGGTGCAAAGCAGCACCGGCGAGGCGCTGGTGGGAGCCGGGTGATTTTCGGCAGAAGCGCCCTCTCAGGCGCTCCCGCGCCAGCTCTCCCAAAGGGAGAGCCAAGGTCTAAGGCTCGTTGCTAAAGCATTAGGTGCAATGAGAAACCTTGCCGCCACCGCTGAAGCCGTCCCCTTGGGGAAGGTGGCATCGCCGCAGGCGATGACGGAAGGGGTTCTTGCCTGAACTCCCCCAGTCTCGCTGCGCTCGACAGCCCCCTCTGGGATGGGGCCTTTGGCATAACGGTACAGTTTCCGGCTAAAGCGCAAAGCTTGCGGGCGCGCCAGAGGCTCCCTCCCAGAGGGAGCTGGCAAAACCGTCAGGTTTTGACTGAGGGAGTTAAGCCCCCCTGAGAGGGTCTCAACAATAAAAAGAGCCATTGCACATCAGCTTGTGCAATGGCTCTTTTGATATGCTGTTACAGATCCACCACGCTGCCGACCTCGGCGGGGGTGGCGGGCACGGGGCCCAGAGCGGCTTCATCGGTATCGCGGCGCACCGTAAAAATGGCGCTGCGCCCGGCGGCAAAGTCCGGGTGCCATGTCAGCTCAAGGGTCTGCCAGTCCTCCGGCACGGCGCAGAAGCAGTGCAGCAGCGCACCGCGTCCGGCGGCAAGGTTCAGAGTAAACACCGAAGCATCTGCTGCGTTCTCGCTGTACAGCGGGGCGGCAAAGCTGCCGCAGGGCACGCTCTGACCGTTGCAGGCAGCGGTCACGCCGGTGCCCATGCTGTACAGCTGCTCCCGGGTGCGCAGCCCGCGGCTTTGCAGATAGCTGGTATCCACCGGCAGACTGGCTGCCGAAAGGTTTTCCACCGAGAGGTACACCAGCACGCCGCCCAGCTCCGGTGCCGGGGCATAGCCCAGCAGCTCCACGGCGGCTTTGCCGTCCAGCAGGGCAGGCTCGCCCGCAAGACACGGCTGCTGCGCCGCAGCGCAGACCCCGGTAAGCAGCGCAGCCGCAAGGCTGACCGCACCGGAACCGGCACATTTCAGGAATGACCGGCGGGAGATGGATTGGGACATGACAGCGTTCCTCCTGTGTACGATACAATAACTACCCTTTAACAATAAAGGATTCTGCGCGTTCTGTCAAGGGGCAGCGGGAAACTGTAACCCTTTCTTATTCGTAAACCTCGTTCTCCTCAGCTTCTGCCTGCCCCTGCAGGGTGTCGGCGTAGCCGAAGGGCACGATATCGATGGCCTCCACCAGCTTGTCCCGCATCCACAGCTGCACATCGGTCTGCACAGTGTAGCCGCAGCCCGGGTCTGCCATCCACTGCTCGGGGCGGCGGGTAGGCACAGCGCGCTGGCTGAGCATGCTCATGATCACGCCGCCGTGGGTCACGCAGGCGGCCTCGGTAACGTCCATGCGGATCATGTACTCAAACAGCTTCAGCAGGCTGTCGGCGCAGCGGGCATGGAACTGCTCGGTGGGCTCTGCGCCCTCCGGCAGATAGCCGGAGCCCGGGGTGATCCACTTTTTAAAGTCCTCGTCGTGCACGAGCTCCTTCACAGGACGCCCCTCAAACTTGCCAAACCCAGCCTCCCGCAGGTCGTGCACCGTAAACTGGTGGGCAGCCCCGGGGAACAGGATGTTGGCGGTCTCCACCGCACGCAGCAGCGGGGAGGAAAACACGGTGTCTACCTGCGGGTAGGCGAACCGCTCTTTCAGGTCAGCCAGCTGGGCGCGGCCCTCGTCGCACAGGGGCAGGTCGGTGCCGCTGCCGATGTACAGACCCTGCAGATTGCCCGCCGTCATGCCGTGGCGGATGAGATGAAGCTTGAAGGTTTTCATGGATCACACCTCTTTTGGTTTGAAATTACAGATGGGGTTTAGCCCTCGGCGCGGTTGACCTCCACGGTGGTGGGGAACACGTTCATGTCCAGACGGCAGTTGTCGCGGAGGGTCACGCTGGTCAGGGCGTTGCAATCCTTGAAAGCGCCGGTCTTGATGTATCCCACGCTCAGGGGGATGTTGACCTCGGTCAGAGCGGTGCAGCCGTTGAAGGCGCCTGCCTCGATGTACTCCACGCCGTCAGCGATGTTCACGGTGGTCAGAGCAGTGCAGTCCTTGAAGGCGGTAGCGCCCACGCTGGTAACGGTGCCTTCCACCTCAACGGTGGTGATCTGGTCGACCTGATCTGCCCAGGGAGCCGGAGCGTCCTTAGTGAAGTTGGTCATACGGCCGGTGCCGCTGATGGTCAGGGTGCCGTCAGCCAGTGCCCAAGTTACGCCCTCGCCGCAGCTGTTGTTGGTTGCAGCAGCGGTGGAAGCAGCCACAGAAGAAGCGGCTGCGGAAGAAGCAGCGGACTTGGAGCCGCCGCAGCCGGTCAGGGCAATGGCGGCGATCAGGACAGCAGCGGCAGCACTGCACAGACGGACTTTGCGCTCGAGTTTCATGATGAAGTTTCCTCTTTCCTATTCTTGGTATAGTACCTTTTATAGCGCCGCTTTGCCCTTCGCCGATTTGTGCGCCGGGCAAGAACAGTCGCTAAGAAGAGATTATAGCACAAACTGCGGAAAGATGGAACCACCCATTTGAAAAAATTTTGTTTCGGAAAAGACCCGCTTTCACCACGGCTGTCGGTTTTCTGCCGCGGCGGATACACAAAATCTATGTATTAATACCCACAGTTTAGCATAGATATGGGGTCTCGGCAAGACTTTTGACAATAATGACGAAAAAAGCCGAAAAATATCGGCATTTTTCTTGCTTTACAAGTCGTTTTCCAATGTGTATAATCAACCTGTTGTAAACCAAAAACAAGGATGTCACCAAAATAGATCCTGCGGACATTGAGGAGAACGCATCATGGAGTTCAATCGTATCATCAAACTGCTGCGCAAGGAGCGCGGCATTACCCAAAAGCAGGCGGCAGAGGATCTGGGGGTCTCTCAGGCGCTGCTGTCCCACTACGAAAAAGGCATCCGCGAGTGCGGTCTGGATTTTGTGGTGCGGGTGGCAGATTATTATAATGTTTCCTGCGACTACCTGCTGGGCCGCAGCGCCGAGCGCAACGGCATGATGCTTTCTGCCGAGGACCTGCCCAACCCTGAAAAGATGAAGGACAACATCTACCACGGCAGCGTGCTGCCCACCATGAACAAAAAACTCATCTCTAACAGCCTGAATGTGCTCTACGCCAAGATCGGCCAGTGCCACAGCAAGGCGCTGACCACCGAGGTGAGCGCTTACCTGATGATGGCAGTAGCCAAAATGTTCCGGCTGCTCTACTCTGCGGAGCCGCACAACGCCTCCAGTATGTTCAGCATCGAGCCCCGCCGCTGGCACGGCTATTCCGACGCCGTGATGCGGATGGCGGAGTCCAACGTGGAAGCGCTGCTGGACGGACAGGATGTAAACGGCGGCGAGGGCGTCAAGGACCCCGCCTGCCTTGCCATGACCACCGAGAGCCTGACGCGGGAATTTCCGCTGTACACGCCCAGCCTGTTAAATCTGGTCAAGACCAGCGAGACCCACGTCAAGGGGCTTTCGCCGCAGGAGTGACGGGCTTGTGAAATTGTTGTAAAGAATCAGCCCAGGCTCTTGCATCTGTACGCCGGAAACGGTATAACCAGAGAAAGAAGAATCAGAAACTGACCTTTCAAGGAGGATATAAACTTATGTCTACTGTTATTTCCCGCCGCAGCTTCCTCAAGTGCACCGGCGTGTCCGCTGCTGCGCTGGGTGCAGCCAGCCTGCTGGGCGGCTGCCAGTCCAACGGCGATGACACCATCGTAGAGGTCAAGGTCGGCGATACCGTCCGCAGCTGGAACGGTCTGGGCGTGCAGCTGACCAGCGTGTTCCACCTGACGCAGGACCCCGTGCAGCCCGCAGGCTACGAGTATCTGGGCGTGCGGGTGACCACCGTCAACCGCAGCAAGACCGAGAGCTACGCTATCGGCGCACAGGGCATTGACGCCATCAACGAGGCTTACCCTGTGCCTCCGCTGGAGAACGTGGACGCAAACTTCCAGGCCATGGCGGCTGCCACCCCGGATTTCACCGCCGTCTGCGATGACCAGCCCGCCGCCTGCTGCGCCAATATCTCGCTGTACAACGCCAATTCTCAGAGCTTTTCCGATGCAGAGACCCTGCCCCCGCAGGGCAGCGCCTACATCGTGCTGATGATCATGGTACCCAAGGACTGGAAGCAGCTGAAGGTCACTTATGTTCCCACCTTCCTGGAGGGCAAGAGCCTGACTTTTGTCATGAATGCCTCCGATGTGATCCGCAGCTGACATAATCGCCAAAAAATCCGCTTAATCTTCGTCTAAAATGCGCGATGCTGCCACAAAATCTTCACATTTGTTTTGCGGAAAATCATTGACATTTTTCTCCGTTTCGCCTATTGTATAGGTAGTGCTTTATAGTAAAATCTGTATTGATGTGTCCTAAAGGAGGAACGAATATGACTGGGGAATTTTCCCGCCGCTCTTTCCTGAAATATACTGCCCTTACCGCTGTGGCTGTGGCGGGCAGCAGCCTGCTGACCGGCTGCGGCGGCTATGCCCCGGTGCAGCACGCTGTCGGCACCAGCAACAAGGTACTGAAGGTCGTATCCACGCTGGAGCGGGTGGATGTGGCTTCCAACACCACCACCTTTAAGCTGGTGGTGAGCAACGGCCGCAATAACGCACTGGAAGTGACCAAGGCAAACTTTGCCGTGAAGGCAGACGGGTATCTGGCATACCAGAATGATAAGCTGCAGGTAACTTCCCCGGATGCGCTGAGCCATCAGGTCAAGAAGGGCGAGACCGTTACTTATTTCGTGTCCGCAAAGGGGCTGAATGTCCTGACGGACGGTCCGGTGACCCTTACCTTCTATCCCGACCTGGAGTACAGCGAGTTCAACGCTAACTGGGAGCTGGATGCAGACGCTTTGAAGTCTACGACCTGAGCCCCACATTCTGGTAAAAAACGGAGGAACAAGCCATGTCTTATACATTTTCCCGCCGCGCATTCCTGAAGTATTCGGCAGCCACTGCTGTGGCTGTAGCCGGTGCCAGTCTGCTGGGCGGCTGTGAATATCAGGATCCCAACAACCCGGTAAGCAAAACGCTGCCCAGCGCCATCACCAGCAGTCTGCAGGTCGTTGCCGGTCTGAAGACCATGCAGATCGCCGGCGGCACCTGCACGCTGGAGGTGGATATCGAGTCTGCCCGCGCAAACCCCATCCTGCTGAATCCTGACTGCTTCTCCCTTGCCGTAAAGGATTCTGAGGGCAAACAGCGTTATCTGAGCATGAATAACGGCGGCATGCAGATTTTTGATGCTGAAAACAGCCAGCTCGAGAAAAACAAACCCGTCACGCTTCATCTGAAAGCCACCGGCTTCCCCACTCTGCAGGAGGGGGACACCATGGTGTTCAAGTTTATGCCCATCCGCGAGAACTCTGAGTATTCCATGAATTGGGAGATCACCAAGGAAGTGTACGAAGAGTTCATCGCAAATCAGAGCACCAGCAAGGGCTGAGCGCGTAGTAATAGCTGAACTATGACCCCAAGCCGCTGCGCATTTTGCGCGGCGGCTTTTTGCATCCAAGTTTTCGGCGATATCGCTGTAAAAACGCAAAGTTTTTCGTCAGGTTTGTGTCTTGTGCACAGCGGTATTTTTCAGTACAATAAAGAAGCAGAGAAGAAAAATAAGCGCTGCAGCCGGAATGTGCTGCCGCGCTGTTTTGTATTTTGCGGCGCAGCTGCGCCCGGTGAAAAAAGGAGTGCTGTACAATGATCAACATGGTCAAGCTTCCCACCAGCAAAAGCGAACTGTTCCTGCGGGTGGCTAAGGGACATTTTGCCACCAGCCACAGCCACATCAACTATTACATCGACGTGACCACCCAAAAGACCCGCCTTTCCGAGGCAAAGGCTGTGGCAAAGGAGCTGGTCAGCGCTTACCAGCACAGCACCATCGTGGATACCGTGCTCTGTCTGGACGGCACACAGGTCATCGGCACCTGCCTTGCCAACGAGCTGACCAAGGACGGCTTTACCAATATGAACGCCCATAAGACCATCTATGTGGTCACGCCGGAATACACCTCCGGCAGCCAGATCATTCTGCGGGATAATCTTGCCCCCATGGTCAAGGGCAAGAACGTGCTCATCCTTGCGGCGTCCGTCACCACGGGCTACACCATTCAGGCAGCCGTGGAAGCCGTAAACTACTACGGCGGCATCGTGGCAGGGCTTTCGGCGATCTTCGCCACCACCCACGAGTGCTTGGGCTACCCGGTCACCTCTATTTTCGACCCCACCAGTCTGCCGGATTATGCCAGCTTTGACTCCCGCGACTGCCCCCTGTGCAAAGCCGGGCAGCACATCGACGCGCTGGTGAACAGCTTCGGCTATTCGGCGCTGTAAGCAAAGCTGTTTCAGGCTGCTGCACAAACCGCTGTGCAGCGGCCTTTTTGTTGCAGAACGATTGAAAATGGCTTCCGCTGCGCTCTAGCCATGTTTAGCGGAAATATGATTTATAGATTCGCGTTTGTCGCGCTCTGCGGAGCGCTCCAAACGCATTTTCACAGGAGGGGTCGCAACCGAAAGCTGCATTTCATACCCTTTTCTGTGAAAAATGGGATAGCGGAGCGTCCGCAGACGCTCCGCTATCCCGAAATAAAAATAATTCTTCCGCTGATGATGCGCAGAGCGCAGCGGAGCGCATTCCAAATCATTCCGCGCAAAAGGAACGGCAGCGCTGCCGTTCCTTTTTGTTGTCCCACGGGCGGGATTGTGCTATACTGATACCAGACGAAACTAAGGTGTATCTGAAAACAAAGACGAGGTATCAAGTCCATGAAAATTCCCGCAAACGGTTTTACCCACGCCGGCAAGTTCCATGCCGATGACGTGTTTGCTACGGCGCTGCTGCAGATCTTGCGCCCGGATATCAAGATCACCCGGGGCTTTACCGTGCCTGACGATTTCGACGGCATCGTGTATGACATCGGCTTCGGGATGTTCGACCACCATCAGGAGCCCCGGGAGTACCGCGCCAACGGCGTGCCCTACGCAGCTTTTGGTCTGCTGTGGCGGGTGCTGGGTCCCGGCCTTGTGGGCGAGCGGCAGGCGCGGCTGATCGACGAGAACTTCATCCAGCCGCTGGACCTGAACGACAACACCGGCGAGCAGAACAGCCTGTGCGATGCCATCGGCTTTTTTAACCCGGTGTGGGACTCCAAGGAGGATCAGGACAGCTGCTTTTTCAAAGCGGTAGCCGTGGCAAAGCAGATCCTGGAAAACCAGATCGACAGCGCCAACGCCGTGAACCGCGCGGACGAAAAAGTACAGCAGGCCTACCGCAACTCCCGCGACGGCATCGTGGTGCTGCCCTGCTACCTGCCGTGGAAAAACGGCCTGTACAAGACCGACGCCCTGTTTGTGGTGTACCCCAGCCAGCGCGGCGGGTGGAGCGCCCAGTGCGTCACCGACCACAAGACCAAAAAGTCCAAGCTGCCCTTCCCCCAGTCTTGGGCGGGGCAGCCGCAGGAGGTCATCGAGCAGAAGAGCGGCATCCCGGGCATCAGCTTCTGCCACGCCAGCCGCTTCCTGATCACCGCCAAGGACAAGGAGACCGCCCTTGCCGCCTGCCGTCAGGTGCTGAAGAACAATGGGCGCCTTGCCTGACGCCGCCTACGTCTATATGGTGCGCTGCACCGGCGGGCAGCTGTACACCGGTTGGACGAACCGCCCCGCCGCCCGGTTGAAAGCGCACCAGAGCGGCAAAGGGGCACGCTACACCCGCGCACACGGCGCGGTAGGCTTTGCCTATCTGGAGCGCTGCGCGGACAGGAGCGCCGCTTTGCGCCGGGAAGCCGCCCTGAAAAAGCTCTCCAAGGCGGAAAAAGAGGTGCTGTGCGCCGCATGGCGCGCCGCCGGGTGCCCCGGGGTGGAGAACGATTAAAAATGCCCTCCGCGTTGCTTTGGGCATATTCAACGGAAGAATTATTTTTGATTTTGGGATAGCGGAGCGTCTGCGGACGCTCCGCTATCCCATTTTCACGGGTGGGGTCGTAATGGCAAACGGCATTTGCAGCGCCTGCTTCCTGCGGAAGCGGCGGCGCTGCGGGGAATACCCCTTCAGGCGCTACGCGCCAGCTCCCCCAAGGGGGAGCCTTTCGTGGCGGCGGCAAACTTTCCGGCATTGCTAAAGCCGTCCCCTTGGGGAAGGTGGCTTGACGCGCAGCGGCAAGACGGAAGGGGTGGAGTCCCCCTATAACACAGCAAAGCCGTCCGGCGAATGCCGGACGGCTTTGCTGTGCTTATTGGAAAGGATCGATCGGGAGATGGCAATTGTTATTTCGCCGGGCGCGGCTTTTTCAGCCGGGCACGGACGCGGATGACCTGTAATTGGGTCACGCGCTGGCGGGGGCTTAACGATGCCTTTAGCCCCTATCAGGCAGGGAGTTCTGTTTCATGCTTAGTGTACCACGATTTGCCCGCTTTGGACGATTTTTGGCATGAATCGCCCCGCAAATGCGCTGAAACGCCCCGGCAGCGCAAAAAACTGCCGGGCACACCCGCAAAAAACAGAAAACCGTCCGGCTTGCGGTTACCGGACGGTTTTCTGCTCTATAGGAAAATATGGGAATGGCGTATTTTCAG
>CAVKCU010000021.1:0-13949 GCA_963654645.1 Clostridiales bacterium
GCGTAAAGTATTATCTGGACGAAAACCGCGACTACTGCGTGCCCAAGCGCAGCGCGGAGGAGATTGCAAGAAGCGTTTGATTGCCGAACGCCCTCTCAGGCGCTCCCGCGCCAGCTCCCCCAAAGGGGGAGCCAAGCCGTAAAGTTTGGCACTAAAGCATTAGGTGCAATGAGGAAGTTTCCGGCAGTGCTCTTGGCTCTCCCTTTGGGAGAGCTGGCAAGCCCGATAGGGCTTGACTGAGAGGGCGCGCTTGCGAGCACCCCCTCAGCCTCACTTCGTTCGGCAGCTCCCCCAAGGGGACGCCTTTGGGCGCTGCCGCAAAGTTTCCCGCCGCCGCGAAAGCCGTCCCCTTGGGGAAGGTGGCTTGACGCGAAGCGGCAAGACGGAAGGGGTAAGACGTTTCCGCCCTCTCAGGCGCTCCCGCGCCAGCTCCCCCAAAGGGGGAGCCAAGCCGTAAGGTTCATCACTAAAGGATTAGGTATAACGAGAAACTTTCCGGCAGTGCTCTTGGCTCTCCCTTTGGGAGAGCTGTCACCGAAGGTGACTGAGAGGGCGCAGGCACCGGGCGTTTATACTGCATATATTCATATATTTTCTCCGTTATTGCATAAGTGTTTGCAAATTCGTTTCAATTTCACGGATTATTATGCACAAGTATTGACTTTTTGTTTTGTACAAACTATACTAAGTGCGTTCCCCGAAAGCGCGATGAATCGCATCCCATCGGGGCAAAGCAAACCATATTGCATAGATTGAGGAGTGTTTGAATATGAAAAAGATCTCTCGCCGCAGCTTTCTGGCTGCCGCTGCCGTTTCCGTTGCCGCTCTGGCTATGACCGCCTGCGGCGGTTCCGCAAGCTCTGCTGCTTCCTCTGTGGCAAGCTCTGCCGCTTCCTCCGAGGCCGCTTCTGCTGCTGCCGAGCTGACCACCGTGGAGTCCGGCAAGCTGACCATGGCTACCAACGCCACCTTCCCTCCGTATGAGATGACCACCGATGCCGGCACCATCGAGGGCATCGATGTGGACACCGCCAAGGCTATTGCCGAGAAGCTGGGTCTGGAGCTGCAGATCGATGACATGGACTTTGACGCCGCACTGCTCAGCGTGCAGCAGGGCAAGGCCGACATCGTGATGGCAGGCGTTACCGTGACCGACGAGCGCAAGGCTGTGATGGACTTCTCCGACAGCTACGCTACCGGCATCCAGTCCATTATCGTGCCCGAGGGCTCCGACATTGCTTCTCCCGACGATCTGGCTGGTAAGAAGATCGGCACCCAGCGCGGCACCACCGGCTACATCTACTGCTCCGATGATTTCGGCGACAGCAACGTAGTTGCATACGACAACGGTCTGACCGCTGTGCAGGCACTGAACAACGGTCAGGTGGATGCTGTGGTCATCGACAACGCTCCCGCACAGGAGTTCGTGGCTGCCAACCCCGGCCTGAAGGTGCTGGACACCAGCTACGCTGAGGAGGATTACGCCATCGGCATGGCAAAGGGCTCTGCACTGGAGGACGCTGTCAACAAGGCTCTGGAGGAGCTGAAGGCTGACGGCACCCTGCAGTCCATCGTGGACAAGTACATCAACGCAAACTAAGCTGCGTGCCCTGTACCATTCCCGTACCCAAGGAGGCGCCCCACGCCGGGGCACCTCTTTTTTTGGAAAAAAGTGGTTACAATTTATTGACAAACAGAAAGTGAGGATGTGAATGGCTGCGCAATACGAGCTGCTCAAGGAGCTGCTGAACAGCGGCACAAAGCTAAGCTTTGGACAGGATTTCTTTTTTAAGTTTTATCAGGCGTTTCTGCTGAAGGACCGCTGGATGCAGTACATCAGCGGCGTGGGCACCACCCTGCTGGTCACCGCACTGGCGCTGGCGCTGGGCGTGGTGCTGGGCAGCGTGGTGGCGCTGGTGCGCGTGACCCACGATCAGCAGCGCCCCGGACACAAAAACGCGGTGCTGGGCTTTTTTAACGCGGTGTGTCAGGTGTACACCACCATCATCCGCGGCACGCCCATGATGGTGCAGCTGCTGATCATGAGCATGGTCATTTTTGCCAACAGCCGCAACTTTACCATGGTGGGTGCGCTGGCACTGGGCATCAACTCCGGTGCCTATGTTTCGGAGATCATCCGCGGCGGTCTGATGGCTGTTGACCCCGGCCAGATGGAGGCCGGACGCAGCCTTGGCCTGAACTACATGACCACCATGGTGGTCATCATCATCCCGCAGGCTATCCGTGCGGTGCTGCCTGCACTGGGCAACGAGTTCATCATTCTGCTCAAGGATACCTCCCTGATCACCACCATCGGCGGCAAGGAGCTGCTGTATGCCGCACAGGGCATTATGAACCGCACCTACGAGGCCATGTTCCCCCTGCTGGGCGTTGCATTGATCTACCTGATCCTTGTTATGCTGTTTACATGGCTGCTGAGCAAGTTTGAGAGGAGGCTGGCACAAAGTGACCGATAAGATTTTGGAAGTACGCGGTCTGACCAAGACCTACGGCGGCGTAAAAAAGCGCGGCGCAAAAAAAGCCGACCCCACGCTGGACGTGCTGAAGGGCATCGACCTTGACATCTACCGCGGCGACGTGGTTTGCCTGATCGGCCCCTCCGGCTGCGGCAAATCCACCTTTCTGCGCTGCCTGAACCGGCTGGAGACCCCTTCCTCCGGCTCTATCAAGTTTGAAGGCGTGGAGGTGGATGAGGCGCACATCGACGCCGTGCGCCAGAAGATGGGCATGGTGTTCCAGCACTTCAACCTGTTCCCCCACCTGACCGTGAAAAAGAACCTTGAACTTGCCCCCAGCCTGCTGAAGCTGAAGGACAAAGAGGCAATTTCTGCCCGCGCAGACGAGCTGCTGGCGCGCGTAGGTCTGGCAGACAAAGCCAACGCCTACCCCAGAAGTTTGTCCGGCGGTCAGCAGCAGCGCATCGCCATTGCCCGTGCGCTGGCGATGGACCCGGACGTGATCCTGTTCGACGAGCCCACCAGTGCCCTTGACCCCGAGATGGTGGGCGAGGTGCTGGAGCTGATGAAGGAGCTGGCGCACACCGGCATCACCATGCTGGTGGTCACCCACGAAATGGGCTTTGCCCGCGAGGTGTCCAACCGGGTCATCTTCATCGACGACGGCAAAATTCAGGAGGACGAGCCGCCGCAGGAGCTGTTCACCAACCCCAAGCACCCCCGCCTGAAAGCCTTCCTCTCCAAAATGCTGTAAAAAGTTTTAAATAGAATGCCGGACAGCCCGCAGGCTGTCCGGCATTCTGTTTTTGAAACTCCACCCATGAAAAAGGGGCACAGGAAAGCCCGCAGGCTTTCCTGTGCCCCGAAATCTAAAAGAAATTTTTCCTCTGAAGATGCGCAGAGCGAACGCGGAGCACATTCAAAATCGTCCGCGTTACATCCGTATCTTCTGCGCGGCGTGGGCGATGGAGGCAAGCAACGCCACAAGGCGCTTTTCGTCCATCTGACCGCAGTAGCTGGTAAAGGTGTAGTAGCACCCCTGCACGCAGAAGGAAAGCACCACCTTGCGCACTACGTCTGTCTCAAAGGTGGGGTCGGTCTGGGCGATGCAATGGCACATCGCCTGCTCCACCCGGTTGATGAACAGCCCCTGCCGGGAGCCGGAGAAGAGCACGGTGATCTCCTCCCGATGCTCGGCAAAGGCGCGGAACATCTCTCGCGCAAGCCACTCGGTGCGCTCGCTCACATCGCTGGCGGTCAGGCGGGGCAGGCTTTCCACCACCGCGTGCACCATCTCGTCCTCCATGGCATTGGCAAGCGCATAGATATCCTGATAATGGGCGTAAAATGTGGATTTATTGATGCAGGCGCGGTCGCACAGCTCCTTGACACGGATCTTCTCCACCGGTTTTTCGGTGCGCAGCTCCATAAAGGCCTGTTTGATGGCGCGCTCGGTCTTTTCAATGCGGATATCCAGAAAACCCACCTCTTTTGCTTTTTTGTTGATTTTCCAACATTTTTCCGGTTTTGCGGATAGACAAGCCCCGCAGCCCTTTTTATACTTGGTATAAGCGCCGCAGCGTTACTCCTTGCGGTACAAAAGCCCCTGCTGCTCCAAAGCCTCGCGGATGCGGGCAAAGGTGTCCTTGTCCGGGCAGCGCAGGGTGTGCAGGTGCACGCCGCCGGTCATGCGGCTCAAAAGGCTTTCGGGCGCATCCGCCGCCTGACGGATAAAGTTGTCCACATCGTACCGGTTGCACAGGTTCAGCGTGGCGCGGATCTCGCCGTACAGGCTGTTTTCCACCGCCACATCCACCACCGTGCCGCCCTGATCCACCACGGTATACAGCTCCCGGCGCATCTCCTCCTGCGTGCGGTGCACGCACGCCAGAATGCCGGTATAGCCCTTTTCCGCCGGATGCAGCTGGTAGCCCCGGGGGGTGGCATCGATCTGCGCCCCGCCGGCGCGCAGCAGCGCCACATCCCCTACCACGATCTGCCGCGATACTCCCAGCTCGGCGGCAAGCATGCTGGCGCTTAAAGGAGCGCCGGCGCTGTTCAGCCGGGTCAGGATGCGTTCTCTGCGCTGTGCTGCATTCATAGGGGGTCAGGCTTCCTTTCCGTAAAACGACTTATCTTTTCTTATTGTAGCAAAACGCGGCGCAATGTGCAAGAATTATTCCAATCTCAGCAGGGTGGCGTAATTGGAGGGCAGCTGCACCTTCATGCGGTTCCACTCGGTGGAGACCAGCACCTCCTGCGCGCCCACGGTGTCCGCCAGCAGGTCGGTGACCTTGGCTGCTTCCACCGGCAGCTGGAACTCCAGCTGTGCGGGGGTATCGCCGTTATTCAGCACCGCTACCACGGCTTTGCCGTCCAGCACCCGGGCAAAAGCATAGCACTGGGTGGTGAGCTGCAGCTCTTTTACCTCGCCGTAGGTCATTTCCGGCAATTCAGCCTTGCATTTCCCCAGAACTTTGTATACACTGGTAACAGGATTTGTGCGTTCTGCATCGGCGTAATCCTCAAGCTCCAAGCAGGGACGCAGCGGCCAGTCGCTGCCCCACTCCTTTTTGCCCTCGATGCCGAACTCCGAGCCGTAGTAGATGGACGGGATGCCCCACAGGCTGTACACCAGAATGGCGATATGCCGGATGTGCTCCCGGTTGCGCAGCTTGTTGGGCAGGCGCTCCACGTCGTGGTTATCCGAGAAGAGATACAGCCGGGTATCGTGGCACAGCCCCTGCAGCCGGCGCATGGTGTGGGCGATCTCAAAATAGTTGTGGTCGTTGTGGCCGCTCCACAGGCCCTTGTGCAGCTCGTAGTTGGTGACCGAGTGCAGCATTTCCGGGTTTGCCCAGCGGCTGTAATCGCCGTGGATAACCTCGCCCATCAGCCAGAATTCCGGCTTTACCTCGTTTGCCAGACGGCGCAGCCCGCGCATGAAGTCGAAGTCCAGCACGTCGGCAGCGTCCAGACGGATGCCGTCGATGTCGAACTGCTCCACCCAGAAGCGGATGGTATCATAATGGTACTGCTGCACCTCCGGGTTGCGCTGGTTCAGCTTGACCAGCAGGTTGTAGCCGCCCCAGTTGCCGTAGCTAAAGCCGTCGTTATACTCGTTGTTGCCCCAGAAGTTCACATCGCAGAACCAGTCCTTATAGCGGGCGTTCTCGCGGTTCGTCTTCAGGTCTTGGAACGCGAAGAAATCGCGGCCCACATGGTTGAACACGCCGTCCACGATGACCCGCTGTCCGCGGGCGTGGCAGGCTGCCACAAAAGCCTTGAATTCCTCATTGGTGCCAAGGCGGCGGTCCACCAGACGGTAGTCGATGGTATCGTAGCCGTGGGAGCCGCTCTCGAACAGCGGGCCGATGTAGATCGCCGTGCAGCCCAGCTTTGCCGCGTGGGCTGCCCATGCTTCCAGCTTTGCAAAAGCGCCCGGGGTGGGCTGACCGTCGTTTTCGTGCGCACAGCCGCACAGCCCCAGCGGATAGATGTGATAAAATACTGCTTCGTCATACCAAGCCATGATCGTTCGCTCCCATTCTATTGCTTTCAATAAAGTTGCACCGCTTGCTAGGCGGTAGCAACAGTATACCACACACTCTGGCAAATATGTGTATTTTTGCCGATTTTTGTCAGGATTTGCTAAGATTATCGGCTACTGTGCCGGTAAAAAAGCGTTTTTCTTGGATAGTTTGCCCAAACAGCTTTGCAGTAACCGGCGCACGGCGCGCCGGTCAACATAGAGAAGTAAGGAGATCTTTGCATGAATTACCCTGTGATCCCCCGCACGTTTTTCAGTGGCGACTGCTTCGATGCCTACCGCATTCTGGGTGCGCACCCCTGCACCGACCCAAACGGCGCCGAGGGCTGGCGTTTTGCCGTGTGGGCACCCGGCGCCACCGCCGTGGAGGTATGCGGCGGCTTTGACGGCTGGGAGCGCGGTGTGCCCATGGAAAAAGCCGATACCGGCGTGTGGAGTGCCTTTATCCCCGGCCTTGCGGAGGGGGACCTGTACAAATACCGCGTGCACGGCGCGGACGGCAGCACCGTGATGCGCAGCGACCCCTACGCCTTTGCCACCGAGCTTCGCCCCGGCACCGCCAGCAAGCTGGCAAAGCTGGACTTTGCCTTTGATGACACCGCGTGGATGGAGCGGCGGGACAAATGCCGCAACCGCCCGCTGAACATCTACGAGCTGCACGCCGGCAGCTGGAAGCACAAGCCCGGCGCAACCCAGCCGGACGGCTCGGACGGGTGGTACAACTACGAGGAGCTGGCGCGGGAGCTGATCCCGTGGCTGCTGGAGCATCACTTTACCCATGTGGAGCTGCTGCCGCTGGCAGAGCATCCCTTTGACGGCAGCTGGGGCTACCAGACCACCGGCTACTTCTCGGTGACCAGCCGATACGGCTCCCCCGCCCAGTTTGCCGGCTTTGTCAACGCCTGCCACCGCATGGGCATCGGCGTCATCATGGACTTTGTGCCGGTGCACTTTGCCGCCAACGCCGATGCACTGGCAAAGTTTGACGGCACCCACCTGTACGAGTACGACAGCGACGTGGGACAGAGCGAGTGGGGCACCTGCAACTTCAACTACTACCGCCGAGAGGTGTGCAGCTTTTTGAGCAGCGCCGCCGGGCTGTGGATGGACGTGTACCACTGCGACGGCATCCGCATGGACGCCATCTCCCGGGCGCTGTACTGGCAGGGCGACCCCAACCGCGGCGTGAATCAGGGTGCGGTGAACTTTTTGCGCAGCCTGAACCACGGTCTGAACGAGCGCTGGCCCACCGGCATCTACATGGCGGAGGACTCCACCAACTTCCTCAAGGTGACCGCCCCCACCCGCTACGAGGGCGTGGGCTTTGACTACAAGTGGGACATGGGCTGGATGCACGACACGCTGGACTACTTTGCCACCCCCTTCGGCGAGCGCCCGGGCTGCTACGGCAAGCTGCTGTTCAGCATGCACTACTTCTACAACGAGCTGTATCTGCTGGCACTGAGCCACGATGAGGTGGTGCACGGTAAAAAGACCATCATTGATAAGCTGTGGGGCAGCTACGCGGAAAAATGCGCCCAGCTGCGCACCCTGTATTTTTATATGTACACCCATCCCGGCAAAAAACTGAACTTTATGGGCAACGAGCTGGCGCACTTCCGGGAGTGGGACGAAAAGCGGGAGCTGGACTGGAATTTGCTGGAATACCCCTTCCACGATGCCTTCCAGAAATACTTTGCCGCTCTGAGCCGCATCTACGCCTCCGAGCCTGCCCTGTATGACGGCGAGTACAACCCGGACTGCTTTGAGTGGGTGGCAAACGAAAGCTGCGCCGAGGGCGTGTACGCATGGCTGCGCAAGGGGCGCGGGCAGAGCCTGCTCTGCGTCATGAACACCCAGGACCACGCCCACAAAAAGTTCCCCCTGTACCTCAAGTTCCCCTGCAGCGCAGAGCTGGTGCTGGACACCGAAGCCGGGGCATGGGGCGGCGTGCACAAGGCGCACCGCAAGCAGAGCTTCCACACCACCGACGGCGGCGTATTCGGCAGGGACTACACCCTGACGCTGGACCTGCCCGCCATGGGCAGCTATCTGCTGCGGCTTACCCCGGAGGCTCCGAACCCGGACGCCGCCCGCCTAAGCGCCAACAAGGCGCTGGCGCAAAAGCGCAAGGCGGCAAGGGCCGCAAAGACCGCTGCGGAAGTTTCCGATAAGTAATATTTATGCAAAAATGTCCCGTCTGCTTTGAAAGCGACGGGACATTCTGCATTTTTCACCGCCGGGGTGCTGGACAGTGCCCGGGGGAGTTGTTATACTGTAGGATGTGAAACTTTGCAAGGAGGATTCTTGTTCCATGTCTGATACCATTACAAAGCCCCGCATTTCCGCTGCGGCGAAAATTGCGATGGTGCTGGCTGCAGCTGCGGTGCTGCTGGCCGTTTTTGCGCAGGCTGCGCCCGGCAGCAGGTTCTTTTTTCCGCTGGTAAGCCTGTGGTGCAATCTGGCGCTGTTCGCCTGTGTACTGCTGGTGCTGCGGGTGGCGGGGATCAAATTTGACCTGTTCCACAAAGCGGTGATCGTTGGTCTGTGGGCGGCGTCGCTGGTCTACTTTTTCTGGGCGCTGAACCGCCGCAGCTTTGTATACATCTGGGATTATGTCAACTATATCAACAAACAGTACTGGGCCGAGGCTGCCTTTCTGCAAAGCCCGGCGGCGGGCTTTCATTACATCCTCGGCTCCCTTGCCGAGGACTACACCAACTTCATCACCCTGTTTCTGGATTTTCCCTTCTGCCTGAGCGACCGCACCGGCGACAGCTTTGCCTTCTGTCAGGTGTTCAGCATCCTGCCCATGCTGCTGGTGCTGCTGGCGGGGCTTACCATCAAGGTGGGGCAGATGCTGCGGGTAAAGAACCGCTTCTGGTACTTCCTCATCGGCATGTCGTGGATGGTCACCTATCCGTGGCTGCGCATGAGTGCCATGCTCAGCCAGCCGGACTGGTTCGGTCTGATCTTCGGCTTCAGCATTTTGCTGCTCACGCTGGACTTCCGGTTTGAAAAGCTGGAGCCGGTGCGCTTTTGCCTGCTGTTTGCTGCCACGGCAGCCATCATCCTCTCCCGCCGGTGGTACTTATACTTTGTGGTGGGCTACTACTTTGCCTACGCGGTGCTGGTGCTGGTAAGCAGCGTGCGCATTGCCCGCGCCGGGCAGAAAAAGCAGGCGCTCGTGCAGGTGCGCAATCTGGTGCTGTTCGGGCTGATGTCCATGGTCGCCATGCTGATCCTGCTGTGGCCGATGGTCAGCCGCATCCTCGGCTACAGCTACGCCGAGCGTTATTCCTACTATAACGGCGGCGGCTTTGTGACCGAGATCACTCTGCACTACTTCCGCATGGGTCTGATGAACCTTGTGCTTGTGGGCATGGGACTGTGGTTCAGCCTGAAAAAGCGCAAAATGCCCGCGCTGCCCTGCCTTGCCGGGCTGGAGATCCTTTTGGGCATGCTGCTGTTCACCCGCATCCAGAACACCGGCTCTCACCAGATGCTGCTGTTTATCCCGGGGTGGTTTATCCTGTTCCTGCTGGGCGCAGCCGCGCTGGCAGAGGGCATCAGCCGTCACCGTGCGGCAAAGGTCGTGTTCTGGGTGTTCACGCTGGTGTTTGCCACCTCGGTGCGCTGCTCTCCCCTTGCCACCATCGCCATGCCCGGGTTCATGATCGACCATTTCCCGCTGGCAGTCACCGAGGAGTTCGTCCGGCTGGACAAGCTGATCTATGACCGCAAGGATCTGCCGCAGATCAAAGCCATTGCCAACTGGATCGACACTCACTGCGCCGAGGGCGAGATCAGCTACATGATCCCCCACGATATGCTGTACTGCCCGGATCACTTCAAGAACTGCCAGCTGCCCGCGACCCCCATCAACGATAAACTGGCGTTCGGCTTCTCGGTGCCGGGCACCCACAACTTCCCCATGCAGTTCTTTGAGGCAAAGTACGTCCTCACCGCCGACCCCTTCCCCCAGACCTTTGTGGGCAAGGGCGAGATGTCCCACAAGCTGAACGAGATGTTCCTTGCGGTGCGGGACGAGTACTTCGAGCAGGAAGCCACCTTTGATATGGGCAACGGCACCACCTTTACCATCTGGCGGCGCACCGTGGCTCCCACCCGCGCCGAGGTGGAGTATTACCTGAGCGCCTTTAAGGAAGAAGATGCCCAGTACCCGGAGATGTTCTCCGAGATCGCAGAAAGCTGGCTGGCTGCCCGCGGGCTGTAACGCCGCTTTTATAAAAAGGAGTGTTCAACTATGGAACAGACTGCAAACACCATGCCCGCTGCCGCCTTGGGGCAGTACAAGGGGCTTGCCTTCACCCGCCGGGTGCGCCCGGTATCGGATAAGGCCGTAGAGGCGGATATCGGCAATATGGCGCGTGTCCATGCGCCCTTTGCGCCGACAAGCGCCCCCGCCGCACGCGGGATGCGGGTCACGCTGGATTTCGAGGGCTTTCTGGAGGGTGCGCCCATCCCGGACAGCCGGATGGAGCAGGTGACCGTGGTGCTGGGCACCGGGCAGCTGATGCCCGCCGCAGAAGAAGCTGTGTACGGTCACTGCGCGGGCGAGACTTTCCGGTTCGACTTCACCTACCCCGCCGAGTTCCGCGTGCCGGAGCTTTCCGGCAAGACCGCGCAGTTTGAGATCTGCCTGCATACGGTGGAGCGCAAGCAGGTGCCCCCGGTGGACGATGCCCTTGCAAGATCGCTGGGCTATGACGATCTGGAATCCCTGCGGGAGAGCCTGCGGGAGAAAAAGCGCGCCTCCCACGAGGCCAACGCCGACCGCATTGCCGGGGCGGCGCTGCTGGATATGGCGGGCGCGAACCTGACCGTGGAACTGCCGGCAGAGCTGCTGGCGCAGAACGCTGAATACCAGATGAACCAGCTGCGCCAGCGGCTGCGCAAGAGCCAGATGACCATGGAGCTGTACTGCAAGAGCGCCGGGCTGACCCCGGAGCAGGTACGGGAGGGATACCGCAAGGAAGCCGAGCGCCAGCTGCGGGCGGTGCTGGCAGTGCGCGCCATTGCCGAAGCTGAACAGATCACCGTGACCCAGCAGGAGGTGGACGCCGAGATCGCCCGCCTTTCCAAGCTGCACGACACCCCAGAGGAAGAGATCCGCAAGGTGCTCAGCCGGGACGCCATCGCCGCCGCCGTGACCAACCAGAAGGTGCAGCGCTTCCTGCTCGACCACGCCGAACTCACCTCTGTTGTGGAAAAGGAGTAAGACCATGGGCTTTTTTACCAAAACAGCGATGGATGCCCTGATGAAGACCACCCATCCCGAGATCAACCGCCGCCAGTGCTGGAACCTGCACCCCCATCGCAAGCCCTGCACCACCTGCAAGGACATCTGCCCTTACGGCGAGGAGATCTTCTCCCGCCCGAACCTTGTCAAGGACTGGGACCCCTGCACCGACTGCGGGCTGTGCGTTTCCGCCTGCCGCAGCGGCTGCATTGCACCCTCGCCGGAGCAGGTGCAGCGGGATACCGCCGCTGCCGACACCGACAGCGATACCATCTGGATCGGCTGTGAAAAATCTACCCGCAAGAATACCGTGGTGCGCAGTTGTATCTGTGCGCTCTCGTGGGAGGCGCTGGCGTATCTTGCACTGAACAAAAAGCTCGTGCTGGACCTGACCCCCTGCGGGCAGTGCGAGAACGACCTGTGCGCCGAGCAGCTGCGTAAGGAATTGACCCGCCTTGTGGACTTTTTCGGTCAGCCGGTGTTCGAGGCGCGGTTCTCGCTGGCATACGAGGAAAAGGAGTACCCCTACCATGTGCAGGAGCTGACCCGCCGCGAGATGCTGGAGCAGGTGAGCCACGGCTCCAAGAGCGGTACCAAAAAGCTGCTGCAGATGCTGCCCGGCCTGCGCAGCGAGGAGGACAGCGGGGTGGACTTCCGCCTGCTGCTGCACCAGCGCACAAAGCAGCTGAAAGCCGCCATGGAAACGCCCCTGCAGTACGGCTACTATATGCCCAAGTTCACCGACAACTGCTTCGGCTGCGGTCGGTGCGAAAAAGCCTGCCGTGCCAACGCTTTGAAGTTTGAGGATATGCCAAACGGTCAGACCCGCATGGTGCTTACCCCGTGGAAGTGCAGCGAGTGCGGCGTGTGCATGAACGTGTGCTCTAACAAGGGTTTTGACGGCATGAAGCTGTACCAGCTGACCACCCTTGGCCCCGTGGTGCTGCACAAGTGCACCAAGACCCTGTGCAAGCAGTGCGGCAAGCCCATTGCTCCGGACAGTGCCGAGGGGCTGTGCTCGGTGTGCCGTATCAAAGCGCGCACCCAGAAGCGGCAGGAGGAAGCGCGTCTGCGCGCCGAGCAGCTGAAGGCCGAGCGTGCCGCCAAGGCTGCTGAGGATGCCGCCAAGGCTGCGGAAAACGCTGCAGAAGCCGCCGCCGAGACCACGGCAGAGACTGCCGTGCAGACCGCGGAGAACGCCGCTGCCGCCCTGCCCAATACCATCCCCGCCGGGCAGAGCGCTGCCCCTGCCAATGTGGTTGCGCCCAGTCTCGAGGGGCAGATTTCTGAATAAGGCGCAAGGTTTGCGGCGGCAAGGCTTCGCCCTCTCAGGCGCTCCCGCGCCAGCTCTCCCGAAGGGAGAGCCAAGCCGTTAGGCTCGTTGCTAAAGTATTAGGTATGACGAGGAAGCTTCCGGCAATGCTCTTGCCTCTCCCTTTGGGAGAGGTGGCATCGCCGCAGGCGATGACGGAGAGGGCGCACGCCGTTAGCCCTGTCGCTAAAGTATCAGGCGCAATGAGAAACCTTCCGGGCGTGCAAAATCCTTCCCCCGGTCGGGGGAAGGTGGCTGCGACCAACGGGAGCAGACGGATGAGGGCGCAGACCGGCAGCCCTGCGGAAACTATTTGACGTTGCACCAAAACAATGCTATACTGGGCTTAAAGTTACCAGTAATAGCCGACAGACTGTTCAAAAGAGGTAACGGATGTGGTTCCGTTGCCTCTTTTTTTACAAAGAGCGAAAGAGGTTTTTATGATGCATCATGCTTTTTCTCGCCGTCAGTTTCTGAAGGCCGGCGGTGCGGCAGCCCTTTCCACCGCCGCTGCCGGGCTGCTGAGCAGCTGCGGCGGCTCCGCCGGGGGCAGCACCGCCGCAACCGGCGGCAGCGCCACCTACACCGTGCTGTATGCCCGTCAGCCCGCCACCCTGAACTACCTGATCTGCTCTGCCGACCCGGACCTGTACCACGGCACCCACTGCGTGGACACGCTGGTGGAGTACGACAGCCGCGGCAAGATCCGCGAAGGGCTTGCCACCAGCTGGGAGTGGGACGCCGACACCCTGACATGGACCTTCCACCTGCGGGACGAGAACTGGGTGGACTATACCGGCGCAGTGCTGGGTCCCGTGACCGCCCAGGACTTTGTGGACGCGCTGGCGTATCTGCTGGACCCGGACTACGCCTCCGGCACCGCCAGCCTTGTCACCCCCTATGTGGCTGGGGCTGAGGACTACTATAACTACTGCGTCTGGCGCAACAACGCCAAGAACGGTACGGTGACCGAGGACGGCACCACCTATACCATCGACGCTGCAGGCACCGTGACCATAACCGCCGCCGACGGCAGTACCACCGTCTGCCCCGCCGTGGATTTCTCCGCCGTGGGCGTGGCTGCTGTAGACGAGCACACCCTGACCTATACCTTGAACTACGACTTCCCGGGCTTTTTGAGCCTTTTGAACTACGCCCCCTTTGAGCCCGCCTACGGTCCCATGCTGGAAGAGCTGGGCGACCAGTTCTGCACCAGCGCCGAGACCGCCTGCAGCTGCGGTGCGTTCTATCTGGCGGAGTACACTCCGCTGGAAAGCTGGGTGATGAAGAAAAACCCCGAAAACTACGATAAGGACAACGTGTACATCGACACCATCCGCTACATCT
>CAVKCU010000022.1:0-13809 GCA_963654645.1 Clostridiales bacterium
CACCGTCCACAAACCAGTCGCCGCCCTTGATCAGGCACAGCAGACCCACGATAAACAACAGAACAGGGATCAGCATAAAATCTCTCCTTTTTTGAATGGTGTCGGCAGAAGCGCAATAAAAAAGACCTTTATCACATCCTGCCCGGAACGGGGAAATGTGATAAAAGTCTCAAGCATCGGTACTGCATCGGGCATCTCTGCCGGGACTGTCGCTGCAGTACAGCGTACCGTTTTTAACCAAGGTACGCCCCTTACTCCCTTTTATCCAGAGGGTATTATACTTGCTTTGAAGCAAAAACGCAAGGGGAAAAATGGAATTTATTCTGCCTTGGTCACTTTTTTGGCGTTGGGATAGATGCGTTCCATGCGGACATTGTCGAAATGCTCGTCCAAAAACACCTCCAGCTGGCCGTTGGGCGCTTCGCCGCTGGTGCGGGCATCGTACCGTGCCAGCGCCAGCGCGCTGGTGAGCATATTCACCGCCATAAACACCGCCAGCGCCGCCGTCATCCACGGGCGGATATGGCTGCGCACCTTTTTCATCAGCCTGAGCACCAGCGGGTAGCCGTAGCGCATCCACAGCACCGCCGCAATGCCCCAGAAAAAGCAGTACAGCAGGTTGATGCGCCCGCCCAGATTGAACTTGAACTTGCTGTAATCCCAGAACACCGTGCCGAACAGCAGCTCGGTAACAGCACTGCACACATATTCATACACGCCGCCCAGCACCGTGCCGAAGGCAAAGAGGTAGCGGTCGCTTTTTTCCTGATTCTGCCGCAGCAGCACGGTAGCCATAGCCAGCGCCAGACCCCACACCACGCTGAAGGGTCCCCACACCAGACTGGAACGGCTCATCCACACCCCGGCGGTCAGGCGACAGAACACCGTCTCCACCATGTCGCCCAGAAACGCCCCGATGACGAACAGCCACAGCAGGTCTGCCGCGCTGAGGAAGTCCGCCTCCCCCTTCTGCACTGCCGTGGGCTGCTGCCGGGCAGCCTCCGGGTAGGCACGCTGGATACGCTTTTCCACATACACGGCAATGCGGCGGCGCAGGGTGTCGGAGCGCTCCTCCAGCTTCTGGTTCAGCTGCTCTAGCACCGGGTGCTGCGCCGCGTACCGTCCCACCAGCACTGCTGAACCCAGCTGGTCCAGCGCCGCGATGCCCAGCGCGACCCACACCAGCGGGTGCAGCAGCCAGTCCGGCACAAGAGCACACAGCCGCAGCAGCAGCCCGTTGCCCCAAAGCACGGTCACCATGCCCAGCACACCCCACAGCACCGAGTACTGTAAGCAGACGTAGCCGTTCAGGTTGAACTTTTTACCCGAGTAGTCCCACCATTTGCGGTTGTGCAGCCGCTCCAGCAGCTTTGCCGTGAGCCACTCCACCACGGTAGCCGTGAGCATACAGGCCACGAACAGTGCCACGGGCTTTGTGCGCATATCCGCAAAGCCCACTGCCATCAGGATGGCAGTGGTGCCGTACACAAAGCAGAACGGCCCCGCCGCCATGCCGCGGTTTGCAAACCGCTTGCCCCGGAAGGTGGCTACCACGGTCTCCCCTACCCACCCAAGGAAGGAATAGACCAGATACAGTACGCCCAGCGTGTAGAAATTCAGTGTCATCGCGCGTTCCTCGCCTTCTGTTTTTATGCTCTGATTGTACTCGCTTGCGCCGGTTTGTACAAGGGGCAGCGGAAAAATGTTACAATCGGCTTGCGCTTTTTCGTTCTGCAAAAGCACATTTCCCGCCAAAAAGAGCCGCTGCACAAGCACGGTGCAGCGGCTCTCATGGTCATTTTTTACAGCTTACAGCTGGCTCTTATACAGCTCCACGATCTCCTCCACGCTGGTGTCACGGGGGTTGCCGGGACGGCAGGCGTCTGCGAAAGCGGACTCAGCGAGGAACTGGATGTCCTCTTCCTTCAGGATGCCGTGCAGGTTTGCGGGGATGCCCACATCTGCGCTCAGCTGCTTGACGGCGGCGATGGTAGCATCAGCAGCTTCCACATCGTTCATCTCGTCGATGCCCATAACGCCCATAGCCTTGCCCACGGCGCGGTAGCGCTCGCCAGCAACGCTCTTGTTGTACTCCAGACCCACCGGCAGCAGGATGGCGCATGCCACACCGTGGGGAGTGTCATACAGGGCAGACAGACCGTGTGCCATGGAGTGCACGATGCCCAGACCCACGTTGGAGAAGCCCATACCGGCAATGTACTGACCCAGAGCCATGCCCTCGCGGCCCTCCGGGGTGTTCTGCACAGCGCCGCGCAGGCTCTGGCTGATGAGCTTGATGGCTTCCAGATGGAACATATCGGAGATGACGCAGTGACCCTTGGTGATGTAGCCCTCGATGGCGTGGGTCAGAGCATCCATACCGGTAGCAGCGGTCAGACCCTTGGGCATGGAGGACATCATATCGGGGTCGACCACAGCGATCTCGGGGATATCGTTGGTATCCACGCAGACGAACTTGCGCTTTTTCTCCACGTCGGTGATGACGTAGTTGATGGTGACCTCAGCAGCAGTACCGGCGGTGGTGGGCACTGCAATGGTGAACACGGCGTGCTTCTTGGTGGGTGCAACACCTTCCAGAGAGCGGACGTCCGCAAACTCGGGGTTATTGATGATGATGCCGATAGCCTTTGCGGTATCCATGGAGGAGCCGCCGCCGATGGTCACGATGCAGTCAGCCTCGGCAGCCTTGAAGGCAGCCACACCGTCCTGCACGTTGGCGATGGTGGGGTTGGGCTTGATCTCGCTGTAAACAGCGTAGGCAAAGTTTGCAGCATCCAGCAGGTCGGTGACCTTTTTGGTAACACCGAACTTGATCAGGTCGGGGTCGGAGCAGACGAAAGCCTTCTTGTAGCCGCGGGCGGTCAGTTCGGGAACGATGTTCTCGATGGCACCGTGGCCGTGGTAGGAGATGGTATTCAGAACAATGCGGTCAGCCATAATACAAATCCTCCAAATCTGTTTGCAGCCGCCTTTCCGGCGGCGTTTCTCTGCATTTCAGCATAGCACATCGTCAAAAATTTTGCAATGTAAAATTGTTTAAAATTGTAGCATATTTTTATACTTGTGTATTGTTTTCTATTATTTTTGTCTGTTTTCCGGTATTATTATCCCCCATGCAAAAAACAATCCTTGCCAAATGGCCGTGCCTGTGTTATACTATCTTAGTACCTTTGCTGGTGTGGCGCAATGGCAGCGCAACTGATTTGTAATCAGTGGGTTGCAGGTTCAACTCCTGTCACCAGCTCCATACAAAATCCCTGGATCCATTTGGGTCCGGGGATTTTTTTGTGCCGAACACAGGCTCCCTCCTGCGCAAAGAACGACTTCCTTCGTAAAATTTGTGCAAGATGCCGCAAAAATATTGTCTTTGTAAAAAAAAAGCAGTATAATACAGGCAGCAACAACTAACAGGAGGAAAAATGGAATGCGTCACTCTTTGGGAACCATCGCCTGGCGCGGGCTGAAAGGTCGCCGCCGCGATACCGCTATGATGCTCTGCGTGCTGGCGGCAGTGTTTGCGCTGCTTACGGCGGTGCTGTGCTATCAGCAGAGCGGCAGCCGCGCCATGGAGGCGCAGCGCCAGGAGCTTTACGGTGCCTGGCAGCTTGCCCGTTACGACCTGACCGCCGCAGATGCCGATGCCTTTGTGCAGCAGACAGCCCCCGCTGCGGTGGGGCGCGCGGCGCAGTATGCGGCCCTTGTCAACGACAAGGGGCTTGCCTTTGGCGCGCTGGGCACTGTGGACGAGGGATATCTCGCCTGTGGGCAGCTGCAGCTGCTCAGCGGACGGCTGCCCGGCACCGCCGGAGAGGCTGCGCTGACCACCTCGGTGCTGGACAGCATCGGTGCCTCCTATGAGCTGGGGCAGACCGTGACTCTGCAGGCAGTGTATGGGGACGATGCACCGGTCCTGCTGCAATTTACCCTGTGCGGGGTGCTGTCCTCCTACGATGCCTACTGGGCGGTGGGCAGCAATCTGCCGGTGGATGCGCTGGTCACCGCCGACAGCCTGCCCCAAAGCTGGGACAGCAAAGTACAGCTGCTGTGCTGCTATGCTGGTGCCGTGCCGCTGGCTCCTTATATAGACGGCAGCCAGGATCCCACCTGGGTGCGCAACACCTACGCCTATCCGGAAGCGGATCTGACCCGGAGCGGCAGCTGGGCCTTTATGGGCGGCTGTGCCCTGCTGACCCTGTGCGCGGTGCTCGGGCTGTGCACCCTGCAGCTGCGCCGCCGGGAGCAGAGCCTTGTCACCCTGCGTATGATCGGTGCCGGAAAGACCGCCCTCGTGGCGCTGTGCCTGTGGGAAGCCGTTTTTCTGCTGCTGTTCTGCCTGCCGATCGGCAGTCTGCTGGGGGTCGGCCTGTGTGCCGCCACCCTTGCCATGCAGGGGCACGGGCGCTATCTCAGCCTGCCGTGGGGACAGCTGGCGCTGGCGTGGGCTACCGGCACCGGGGCCGTGCTGCTGGGCTTTTTGCTGCCTGCCCTGCGGCAGGCCGGGCAAAAGCTGACCCATCTGCCCCAGAAAAAGGTAAGATTACAGCGCCGTGTGCGGCTGCTTACGCCGCTGCCGCTGCGGCTGGTGGTGCTCAATGCGCTTGGGCTTACGCTGGCGCTGTGCTGTGTGTTCCTGAGCACCTGGAAGCTGCTTCCCTACCGCCGCACGGCGGCTTCGGCAGCGGTGCAGGTAAGCGCCGGGCAGAACACCCTGACCGATGGCCTTGCGGAGGATCTGCTGCGCCTGCCGGACGTCCAGCAGGCCGCCATGCGCACCGATATGAACTATCTGTGCGGCCTTTCCAGCGATGCCTTTACGGCGCATGACCTGTGGGGACTGTATACCCACCAGGACAGCCTTTACACCATGTTTACCATGCAGGATGCGGACACGGTAAACACCCTTGTCACCGCATTGCCGGATGCAGAGCTGGAAGCGCTGGCTGCGCAGTGCAGCACCCCTGTGGATCTGGACGCACTGCGCAGCGGGCAGGCCGTGCTGCTGTATGCGCCGGATTTTGTACTGGACGAAAACGGCCAGACCCAGTGGGGCACGCAGGCCGCACCCTTTGCGGGCTGCACGGCAGTGCTGGAGTACCCTACCCTGGACGGCGCACACAGCCAAAAGAGCCTGACCATCGGCGGCGTGATTGCAAGCATTGATATGGACAGCCTGCCCTTTGCAGACAGCTCCCCCATCACCTACCAGCTGTACTGCAGCCAGGCGCTGGGCCGCGCCCTCTGGGCAGAAGAATACGGCACGCCCTATGGGTATACCGCCATCAACCTGAAACTGAAAGCCAACGCCAGCTACGCTACCCAGAAATCCATTGCAGGGCTGGTGACCCGCCGGGGCGGCGTACTGCGCACCAACAGCTACGAAACTGCCAGCCGGATGTATCAGGAAGGCAGCACCGGCGCGTTCTTCTGGGCGGTCGCCGGAGTGGTGGGCGCTGCACTGGCCCTGTTTTTACTGTGGAACCTGTTCGGGCTGTACTGGCAGCACCAGCGGCTGCGCATCGGTATCTTTCAGGCAGAGGGCACCTCGGCTGCCATGCTGCGGCACTGCGGCATCCGGCAGGGCGTGCTTGCAGTGCTGGGTGCGCTTTTGCTGGGCAACCTAGCCGTATGGGGCCTGTGGCGCTGGAGCTGGCACAGCCTGGTCACCCGGCAGAGCGGCCGCATCCTGACCTTTGCGGCCCTGCCTATGGCCGTATCGGAGTATCCCTGGGCGCTGCACCTTGCAGTATGCGCAGGTTATCTGCTGTTCGTGCTGGCGCTGCAGCTGGCCCCGCTGGAGCGGCTGGCACGCAGCCAGCCCATGGACAATCTGAAAAAAGGAGTGTAACGCGATGAGAGAGATCGTACTGGAAGCCCGGGCGGTGACCCGTACCTACGGCACCGGCACCGGTGCCACCCACGCCCTGCGCGGAGTGGATGTGGAGATCGAGCAGGGCAGGTTTACCGCCATCATCGGGGCCAGCGGCTGCGGCAAATCTACCCTGCTGCAGATACTTGGCGGGCTGGATGCCCCCACCAGCGGCAAGGTACTGCTGGAAGGGCAGGATCTGTATGCGCTGCCGGATGCCGCACTTGCCCGGCTGCGCCGCACGCGGCTGGGGTTCGTGTTCCAGGCCTTCCACCTGCTGCCGGAGTATACGGTGCGGGACAACATCCTGCTGCCGCTGCTGCTGGACAAACGGGAGCCGGACGAGGAATACCTTGCCCTGCTTACCCGGCAGCTGGGGCTGACCGCGCTGCTGCAGCGCCAGCCCACCCAGCTTTCCGGCGGGCAGCAGCAGCGCGCCGCCATTGCCCGGGCACTGATCACCCGCCCTGCGGTCGTGCTGGCAGACGAGCCTACCGGCAACCTGGACCACCAGAACAGCGTGGAGGTATTCCGCCTGCTGCGGGAGGTAGCCGCACAGCAGCACCAGACCGTGGTGTATGTCACCCACGACCAGGGGCTTGCAGCGCAGGCAGACCGGGTGCTGCGGATGCAGGATGGCCGGATCGAAGAAGCATAAAACCTGCACTTTTTTCTCTGTCCGGGTGTTTGCGAATGGCGGATCTTGTTGTATAATAGAGAAAACACGCCCCGGAACAAAAGGAGGAACCAAGCATGATCCAATTCGGTCTGCGTCTGCACGACGCGGAAAAGCTGCCCATTGAGCAGGTGCTGCCGCTGGTACGCCAGAAGGGCTTTTCCTGCGTGCATCTGGCACTGAGCAAATCCCTGAAAGAGGTGCCCAACACCCCCTCTGCCCTCACCCCCGGCTACGCGGCCTATCTGCGCCGCCTGTTTGCCAAAAACGAGCTGGACATTGCGGTGCTGGGCAACTACCTGAATCTGGCGCATCCGGATTCGGATGCCCTGCACGCCATTCAGGAAAAGTACTATGCCCACATCCGCTTTGCCAGCCTGCTGGGCTGCGGCATGGTGGGCACCGAGACCGGCGCCCCCAACGCAGAGTACAAGTTCTGCCCGGAGTGCCGCAGCGATGCCGCCCTTGCTACTTTTATCAAGAACTTCAAGCCGGTGGTGCGCTGCGCCGAGCAGTACGGCGTGACCGTTGCCATTGAGCCGGTGGTCAAGCACATCGTGTATGACGCCCGCCGCGCCCGCACCGTACTGGACGAGATCGGCAGCCCCAATCTGCAAATTTTGCTCGACCCTGTGAACCTTTTGAACATGGAAAACGTAGACCGCCGTGAGGAGGTGTTCGCCGAGGCTATCGAGCTGCTGGGCAAGGACGTTGCCATGATCCACTTCAAGGACTTTTTGCGGCAGGATGCCGGCGGGCAGCTGGCTGCCACCGGTGCCGGGCAGGGCGGCATGGGCGATTACCGCACCATTCTGCGGTTTGCTAAGGAGCAAAAGCCCTATGTGTTCGCCACTTTGGAGAACACCACCCCGGAAAATGCCGTCCAGTGCCTGCAATACCTGCAAAAACAGTACGACGAGTGCTGAAATTATTTCGGGTCGGAGGAACGCTTGCAAGCGTTCCTCCGGCCCTTTTTGCTGTCTGAAAAAATAAGTCGGGAAAATCTACGATTTTCCCGACTTATAGCTATAATATAGCGTTCAACCCAGCGCCTGCTGAATCTTGGCAAAGTCCTCCAGCGTCAGGGCTTCCGGGCGAATGCGGGCATCGAAGCCTGCGGCTTCGATAGCGGCAATGACCTTTTCCTTGGGCAGGTTCAGCCCGCCTGCAATGGCGTTGGCGGCGGTCTTGCGGCGCTGCCCAAAGGCGGCGCGCACCAGTGCAAAGTAGCCCGCCTCGTCCTCCACCTGCACGGCGGGGGTGGGACGGATGTCCATGCGCACCACAGCGCTGGTCACCTTGGGGGCGGGGTAAAAGCTGCCCGGCGCAGCGGTGAACATCAGCTTGGAGGTGGCGTAGTAGTTCACCGCGCAGCTGATGGCGCTGGAAGCGCGGGTGCCGGGCACAGCAGCCAGACGGTCGGCGGCTTCCTTCTGCACCATAACGGTCAGGCTCTCGATGGGCAGACGGTCGCCCAGCAGCTTCATCACGATGGGGCTGGTGATGTAGTAGGGCAGGTTTGCGCACACTGCCACCGGCATCCCCGGGAACTCCTCGGCAATAAGGGCTTTCAGGTCCACCTTCAGCACATCCTGCAGCACCAGCTTGAAGTTATCCACCCCCGCCATAGTCTCTGCCAGCAGGGGCGGCAGACGCTCGTCCACCTCGATGGACACCACCTTGGCGGCGCGCTTGGCCAGCTCTTTGGTCAGCACACCGATGCCGGGGCCGATCTCGATGACGCCGTAGCGCTTGTCTACCCCGCTGGCATCCACGATCTTGGTGGGGATGCCAGGGTTGATGATAAAGTTCTGCCCAAAGCCCTTGGAAAGTGCAAAATCGTACTTTTCGCACAGGGCACGGATCACAGAAAGGTCGGTCAGTTCCGGCATAGGGTCAATTCCTTTCTCAGAAAAAGGCTGTTGCAGAACGCAGCAGCCTTTTTGGTGTTTATGGTTCAGGATCGCGGGTTCACTCCGCTGCGCTTGCCGCCGTCTCTGGCTCAGACGCGGCAGTCTCACCCTCGGCGGTCTCTCCTTCCGCAGTCTCTGCGGGGGCGGTATCCTCTGCTGCCGCAGAGGCAGCGGCGCTGTCCGCTACTGCGGCAGAGTTTGTGCCCGCCAGCGTGGTTGTGCCGCTCAGCTGCTGGGCAGCGCTGACAGCGCGCTGCACCTGCGGGTCGGTCTGGGGGGTGTAGTCGTAGAAGTTCGTTGCTTCCTCTGCGCTCAGGGCGCGCTCCACATCCACGGTCAGACCGATGCCGTCAAAGCAGCTGCCGTCGCCGCAGACCAGCTTTGCCACTGTGATGACCACGGCGCTGCCGTCCGACAGGCGCTGCGGGCTGCTCTGGATGGTACCCTTGCCCATGGTGGTGGTACCCACCAGACGGGCACCGTTCATGGTGCGCAGTGTGGCTGCGAACAGCTCAGCTGCGCTGGCGGTGTTGCCATTGACCAGACAAACCATCGGCAGGCTGACAGAGCTTTCAGCATCGCTGCTGCCGATAACGGTGCGGTTGCCGTTTTTATCCTCGGCGTAAGCCACCGTGCCCTCCGGGGCGATCAGGTCGATGCAGCTGACGGCATCTTCCAGAATGCCGCCGCCGTTATCCCGCAGATCGAATACCAGACTTGCCGCACCGTTTGCGGTCAGGGTGCGCAGGGCGTAGTCCAGCTCACTGGGGGTAGTGCCATCGAACTGACGGATGCGGATGTAGCCCACATTGTCCAACAGCTGGTAGTCCACGGTAGTGCTGGTGTAGCCGGAATGGGTCAGCTCAGCCGTTTTGCTGGCGGCAGAACTGTCCAGCCATGTCACGGTAACGGTAGTGCCCGCCTCGCCCTGCAGGGCTTTGTACACGGCATCTGCGCTGGACAGGCTCTTGACATCCGTATCGCCCACCGTGGTGATATAGTCGCCCACGGCAATGCCCGCCTCCTGCGCGGGAGAGCCATCGTAGACGCGGGTCACCTTGGCGTAGCCGGTCTGGTCGATGCCAAGCTCCACGCCAATGCCCAAAATCTTGCCGCTCTGGATGTTCATCAGCTCGGTGTAGGCGTTGGCGGTGTAGTAGCGGGCGTACTTGTCGCCCGTGCCCAGCAGATAGCCGGCGGTCAGGCGGTCGTACAGCATCGTCTCGTCGATGGTGTAGTAATCGTTGCTGCGGACGTAGCGGTCCACCTCAGCGATCTTGTTGTACATACTTTCCTTTTCTTTTACGCTGTTGACCGTGCTATCGAACAGACGCATGGCGATGAGCATCGTGATGGAAAAGGTCACGGTCATGGCAAGGATCACGATAGTGACCGCCATGCCTAAAGAAATTTTACGGTTCATGGATATTCTTCCTCCCGGTCAGAGCAGCAGCATCATAAGGATGCTGCCCAGCAGCGAGAGTACGAACACCCCTGCCAGAACCAGACAGCCGATGCGCAGCACGCGCTTACGTTTTTGTTCGTTCATAGATCAACCAGACTCCTTGCGTTGCTTATTAGTTGTGGGGGATGGGGATGCAGCTGCGGGGGTTCACGGCGTTGGCCTTGGAGCCGCCCTTCCACACCTCCAGATGCAGGTGGTTGCCGGTGGAATTGCCGGTGCTGCCTACATAACCGATCAGGTCGCCCTGATTCACATACTTGCCTGCACTGGTAGCCACCGAGCGCATGTGCCCATACAGGGTGGTATAGGTATTGCCATCGGACATTTTGCCGTGGTAGATGATAACGTAGTTGCCGTAGCCGCCGGTAGACCAGCCTGCCACCTGCACATAGCCGCTGGCGGCTGCGTAAATGGGCGTGCCGCCGGGGGCTGCAAAGTCCATGCCGGCATGGAGTTTGTTCACACCGGAGACGGGGTTCTTGCGCCAGCCGTACTCGCTGGAAACGCGGGTGTAGCTCTTCAGCGGGCAGGCAAAACCGTTAAAGCTCAGCTGCGGCTTGCTGGCAGAGGCTGCGGCGATCAGCTTCTGGATCTCCTTTTTCACAGCCTCGTAGTTCATCTCGTCGGATTCGATGGCTGCCTGCGCCTTCTGCTGCGCTGCCTGTGCCTCGGCAGCGGAGAGCTTTGCCGCGGAGATGCTGCTGTTCAGCTCACTCTGCTTGCCCTTCATCTGGGCGTTCTGGCTGTCCAGCTCGCTCTTCTGGCTCTGCAGCTCTGCCTTTTCCGCTTCCAAACCGGCTTTCTGCTCTTCCAGTGCAGCCTTATCGTCCTCCAGCCCCTGCTTGGCGGACTTCATGTTGTTCATGATCTCGGTGTCTTTGATGGAGATATCCTGCATCACCTCATTGAAGGTAAGCAGCTCGTACAGGTCGTTTACTGCACTGAGCATAGCCACGCTGCCGCCGTCCCGCAGCTCCTGCATGGCAGCCATGTGCTTTTTGAAATCATCCCACTGGTCGTCGATCTCGTTCTGCTTTTGCTCGATCTGGGTCTGCTTGTCCGCGATCTGGGTCTGCATCACACCGATCTGCTGTTCCTTCTCGCCGATGTTGTTCTGCACCGCGGCGATCTGGCTGCTGAGCACACCGATCTGGTCCTGCAGGACGGTGACCCGCTCCTTCAGCTCGCTTTCCAGCGCTTTAGCGGCAGACTCCTTCTTCTTGGCGTCCGACAATTCCTTTTTGTGCTGGTTGATGGACTGGGAAAGCTTGTCCAGCTTGGTCTGCAAACTGGCCATGCTGGTGCTATTGGTCGCCGCCGAAGCCGGATACACCGTGGCTGTCAGCAGCAGGCAGACACAGGCCAGCCCAAGGCTGACCGCCCGGATCAGCTTACTGCGGGGGCTTTCCGACCGGGCGTGCCGGGCGGCATAAGGGCCTGTGAGCCGGAAGGGCTTTGCGTGCATTGCTTTACTCATAAAACGCGGCTCCTTTCGGTCACACATTCAAATGTTTGCGGATAGAGAACATACTGCCCACGCCGCCTACGATGGCGCCGCTGAGCAGGCTTGTCACCACGATGGTCGGCAGCACATTGGCTACCGGCACCAGTGCGCGGCCCATGAGCATCTGCCAGATGCCGCCCAAGCCGCCGGCTGCGTTGACCACATAGTCGTAGCAGCCAAGACTGACCGCTGCGGTCAGGATACCGGAGATCAGACCCATGGTCAGACCCTCCACAAAGAAGGGCAGGGTGACCATGCGGTTGGTGGCACCCACATATTTCATGATCTCGATCTCGCGGCGGCGGGCAAAAACACTCAGGCGGATGGTGCTGCCAACTGTGATGATGCTGACCACCATCAGCACCAGCACGATCATGCGTCCGCCCTTGGTGACCGCCTTCTGGACCTCCACAAAGATATTGGTCATCTCCACCGGGGCGGTAACGCTGATCACGCCCGGGATGGCCTGCATCTTCACGCTCATGCTCTCCATCTGGGTCAGGTCACTCAGCGTGACCCGGTAGTTGGCCTTGAAGGGGTTATCGGTCTCAAATTCATCCCACAGGGAGGAATAATCCTGCATATAGCCGCGGTAGGTGTCGAGCACATCCTGCTTGGAAACGTACTGCACCCCGCTGACCCCCGGCATAGCCGAAAGGGTCTCGCCTACCTGCGCGGCGGTGGCATCATCACATTCGGGGTCCAGGTAGACCACCGTTTCGTTCTGGCTGCCCAGATAGGCCACCATGCTGCCCACGTTCACCTCAGCCAAGCTGGCAAAGATATTCAGGGTCATGCAAACGCTCAAGGAAGCGATGCAGGCAATGGTCATAGCCCAATGCTTGCCCAGATTGCGCACACCGCGCCGGGTAAGGAAGAAAAAGGTAGAGGGTCGCATCATACAGCAGCCACCTCCTTTTTGGCAGCGGACGCATCGTCCGCATCAAAGGCGGCAACATCCAGCGAAAGATCATCCTCGGCGGCAGCCACAGGGTCTGCAGGCACATCCGAGATGATGCGCCCATGGCTCAGGGTGACCACACGCTGATGGAAGCGGTGCACCAGTTCGTGCTCGTGGGTGACCACCAGCACCGTGATGCCCATTTTGCTCACCCGCTCCAGCAGCTGCATCATTTCCAGACTCAGCTCCGGGTCAATGTTGCCGGTGGGCTCGTCCGCGATGACCAGCTTGGGGTTATGCACCAGCGCACGCGCCACAGCCACACGCTGCTGCTCGCCGCCGGAAAGGGTATCCGGATAGCACTTGGCCTTATCCTCCAGATGCACCAGCTCCAGAATGTACTCCACACGGGGACGGATCTCCCTGCGGGGCACGTTGAGAACGTGCATGGCAAAGGCCACATTCTCGTATACAGTCATGCTGGGGATCAGCCGGAAGTCCTGAAAGATGATGCCCATCTGACGGCGCAGGTAAGGGATCTTGCGGCGGCGCAGCTTGGCAACGTCCTTGCCCAGCACGGTCACCTTGCCGGAGGTAGGCAGCGCCTCCCGCAGGATCAGCTTGAGCAGGGTGGATTTGCCCGCGCCGGAATGACCCAGCAGAAAAACGAACTCGCCTTCATCCACATGGAAGTTGATATCCTCCAGCGCAAGGCGTCCGCCCTTTTTATATTCTTTGGAAACGTGTTCAAAATCGATCATGGAATCGTATTAGCTCCTGACATCAAGATTTTTGACGGTCAAGACAGCCCGTCTGCAGCCCGCACTGCAAAAAGAACCGGCCAGCATCGGTTTCGAGCGGCCGGTTCGGCGCCGGCGGGGCAGCGCCCGCACAGCGAAATATCAGTATTTGGCCGGGTTGTTGGACAGGTACTTTTTGACCATCAGCGCTACCTTAAAGACGATAGCGTCGTCGAACTCACGCAGATCCAGGCCGGTCAGTTTTTTGATCTTTTCCAGACGATACACCAGCGTATTGCGATGCACAAACAGGCCGCGGCTGGTCTCGGACACATTCAGGTTGTTCTCAAAGAAGCGCTGGATGGTGAACAAAGTCTCCTGATCCAGGCTCTCGATGCTGCCCTGCTTGAACACCTCGCGCAGGAACATCTCGCACACGGTGGTGGGCAGCTGATAGATCAGACGTGCAATGCCCAGATTATCGTAGCGGATGATCTGCTTTTCGGTATCGAACACCTTGCTCACTTCCATGGCGATCTGGGCTTCCTTAAAGGAGGTAGCCAGATCCTTCACGTTGGCAATGGGGGTGCCGATGCCGACTACGGCTTTGATGTAGTGCTCGCCGGAGAGGGTATCCACAATGCTGGCAGCCAGCTTTTCCATATCGGTGCGGTCGATGCCCTTGCGGATCTCCTTGACCAGCACGGTGTCGGTCTCGCTGAT
>CAVKCU010000023.1:0-12934 GCA_963654645.1 Clostridiales bacterium
TCACGCCTGTTCGGCGTGAAGATCTTTTAACCGTTTTTTCCGGCTCCGCCGATTTGAAGCCCCCTCAGTCGCTGCGCGACAGCTCCCCCAAGGGGGAGCGGCACGCCCGGAAACTTTACACTTTAGCCGGAAACTGTACCGCCATGCCAAAGGCTCCCTCCCAGAGGGAGCTGTCAAAACCGTCAGGTTTTGACTGAGGGAGTTCGTTCCAAACCCACCCGTGAAAATAGCGTTTGGAGCGCTCCGCAGAGCGCTCCAAACGCGAAACTATAAATAATAATACCTTGATTTATGGCCAGAGCGCCAGCGGAGGCCATTTTAAATCGTCCCGGTTGCAATTCCGCTGCAAAAGTTCTACAATAGAGGCACATTATAGAATATGGAGGGAAAACCTATGGCTTGCACTACCATTCTGGTCGGCAAGGCAGCATCGTGCGATGGCTCTACCATGATCGCCCGCAACGATGACTCCGGCTCCGGCCATTTCACCGCTAAAAAATTCACCGTGATCCACCCGGAGGAACTGCCCAAGACCTATCGCAGCGTCCTCTCCCATGTGGAGATCCCTCTGCCGGAGGGCGCACTGCGGTTTACCGCCATGCCCAACGCCGTGGAGGGCAAGGGCATCTGGGCAGCTTCCGGCGTCAATGCCGCTAACGTGGGCATGACCGCCACCGAGACCATCACCTCCAACCCCCGCGTGCTGGGTGCAGACCCGCTGGTGGAGTATCAGCCCGCCAGGGGCGAAAAGCCCGAGGTGCCCGGCGGCATCGGCGAGGAGGATATCGTCTATCTGGTGCTGCCCTATATCCGCTCTGCCCGCGAGGGTGTGCTGCGTCTGGGCAGTCTGCTGGAACAGTACGGTACTTACGAGATGAACGGCATCGCTTTTCAGGATGTAAACGAGATCTGGTGGCTGGAGACTATCGGCGGTCACCACTGGATCGCCCGCCGCGTGCCGGACGATGTGTATGTGGTCATGCCCAACCAGCTGGGCATCGACAGCTTTGATCTGAACGATGCCTTCGGCGCACAGGAAAACTACCTCTGCTCCGCTGACCTGCGGGAGTTCATTGCCAAGAACCACCTCGACCTCTCTCTGGACGGCGCACTGAACCCCCGGGATGCCTTTGGCAGCCACGATGATGCCGACCACGTTTACAACACCCCCCGCGCATGGTATATGCTGCGCTACCTCAACCCCCGCACATGGGTGTGGGAGGGTGCCGACGCCGACTACACCCCCATGTCCGACGACCTGCCGTGGTGCATGGTGCCGGAGCGCAAGGTGACCCCGGAGGACATCAAGTATATGCTGTCCAGCCACTATCAGGGCACCCCCTACGACCCCTACCTGAGCTACGGCGACAAGTCCGCAAAGGGTGCGTACCGCTCCATCGGCATCAACCGCAACGACTTTATGGCACTTTTGCAGATGCGCCCCGACCAGCCGGAGGAATCCCGCGCAGTGGAGTGGGTGGCGTATGCCTCCAACGCCTTCAACACCATGGTGCCCTTCTACGCCAATGTGGAGCGCACCCCGGAGTATCTGGCAAACACCACCGGCACCGTGTCTACCGATAACTTCTACTGGACCAGCCGCCTGATTGCCGCCATGGCAGATGCTTCCTATAATAAGTCCCTCTTCCACCTCGAGCGCTACGAGGAAGCCGTGCTCTCCGCTGCCCGCGCACTGGTGAACCAGTACGACGCAAAGCTTACCGCCGAGCAGGACGCTGCCCGCCGCGCCGCCCTGCGGGAGGAAGCCAACACCGCCATCGCTGCCATGCTGCAGGAGAAGGCCGCCGACACGCTGGATAAGGTCCTGTTTGAGCTGAGCAGCCAGATGAAGAACGCCTACTCCCGCTCGGATGCCTGATGTAAACCAGCCAAAGCACCAAAACCGGTCACGACCGGTCACATAAATGCAGAAAAGACCACCGCATCCACAAGTGCGGCGGTCTTTTTTTGGTAGGAAAACACTCTTGTATCCCACATGTTGGCAACTGTTCACAAAAATCGGAGCGATTTTTGTGAACGAAAATGGCTGAACATGATTGATTTTGACGGAAATTTTGCTATAATAAAGCTACAGACAACCAAAACACGCCAAGACCGTGCAAAACCGGTCAGGCGTGGGAAGGAAAGAAGGGGGAAAGACACCATGCTGGCAGAGGAACGTTTTGCACTGATCTTGGAGCAGCTGAACGAGAAGCGCACCGTGACGGTGCAGCAGCTGTGCGAGGCGCTGCACACCAGCGAATCCACCATCCGGCGCGATCTGACCGAGCTGGACCGGCAGGGCAGACTGACCAAGGTGCACGGAGGGGCTACCCTGCCGGACAGCCGCTTTCTGGCAGACGAGCCCACCATGGAAGCCAAGGAGACGCTGGCTGTAACCGAAAAGCGCAGCATTGCCGCTGCCGCCGCAGCGCTTATCACCGCCGAGGATTTTGTGTTCATCGATGCAGGCACCACCACGCTGGAGCTGGTGCGGGCGCTGGCAGGTGCGGCGCTCAAGGCTACCTATGTGACCAACGGCGTGGCGCACGCCCGGCTGCTGGCGCAAAAGGGCTGCCGGGTGTATCTGCCCGGCGGGCTGCTGCGTCCCCAGACCGAAGCCATCGTGGGCGCACCGGCAGTCAGCAGCGTCCAGCAGTATATCTTCACCAAAGCGTTTATGGGTGCCAACGGCGTGGCGCTGGAAGCGGGCTTTACCACCCCGGACCCCGAGGAAGCAGCGGTAAAAGCCGCAGCCGTCCGCCGCGCAAGGGAGAGCTGGTTCCTTGTGGACGACGCCAAGTTTGCTAAGATCTACCCGGCGGTCATTACGGACCTGCACGGCGGCGCCATCCTGACCAACCGCTGCCCGAACCCGAAATATAAGCAGTATACATTCGTAAAGGAGACAGAAGCATGATCTATACCGTTACCTTTAACCCCGCCATCGACTATGTTGTGCGTCTGGACGCACCGCTGGAGGTGGGCGAAGTGAACCGCGCCAAAGGCGAGGACTGCGTGCTGGGCGGCAAGGGCATCAACGTGTCCGGTGTGCTGGCGCAGTTGGGTTGTGAGAGCGTGGCGCTGGGCTTTGTGGCTGGCGAGACCGGTGCATGGCTGGAGCGCGGTCTGGCGGCGCAGGGACTGAAAACTGATTTTGTGCATCTGGAAAGCGGCATGACCCGCATCAATGTCAAGATCAAGGCGGGGCAGGAGACCGAGCTGAACGGCGCAGGCCCTGCCATCCCGGAAAGTGCACTGCAGCAGCTGGAAGCCCGGCTGGACAAGCTGACCGAGGACGATATCCTCATTCTGGCGGGCAGCATCCCGGCAAGCCTGCCGCAGAGCGTCTACGAGCGGCTGCTGGCGCGGCTGCAGGGCAAGGGCGTGCGCGCGGTGGTGGATGCCACCCGCGACCTGTTGGTGAACGTGCTGCCCTATCACCCCTTCCTCATCAAGCCCAACAACCATGAGCTGGGCGAGATCGTGGGCAAGGTGCTGACCAGTGACGCCGAGATCGTAGCCGCTGCCCGCACTTTGCAGGAAAAGGGTGCCCGCAACGTGCTGGTGAGCATGGCAGGGGACGGTGCGCTGCTGCTGGACGAGCAGGGACAGGTGCACCGCATCGGCTGCCCCAAGGGCAAAGTGGTCAACAGCGTGGGCGCAGGCGACAGCATGGTGGCTGGTTTTGTAGCCGGGTACCTGCAAAGCCGCAGCTACGCGCAGGCGCTGCGTCTGGGCACCGCCTGCGGCAGCGCCACGGCCTTCAGCCTTGGGCTTGCTACAAAGGAAAAGATCGACGCGCTGCTGGCGCAGCTTTGATAGGATAAAAGGAACAAAGGAGGAAAGTTTATGCGTATTACCGAGTTATTCACCGCACAGTCCATTGCATTGGACGAGACGCTGCAGACGCAGGAGGAGATTTTGAGCCGTCTGGTGGAGCTGCAGGCTACCCACGGCAACATCACCGACAAGGAAGCCTACAAAAAGGCACTCTATGCCCGTGAGGCCGAGGGCTCTACCTATGTGGACAACGGCATCACCGTGCCCCACGCCAAGACCAATGTGGTCACCCGCCCCAGTCTGGCAGCCCTGCGGCTGACCACCCCGGTGCAGTACAACGCCGAGGATGACGGCACCACCGACCTGCTGTTTGCCATTGCCGCACCGGAAAACGGCAGCCTGCATGTGGATATGCTGGCACGCATGATGCAGATGCTGATGAACGAGGACTTTGTGGAAAAGCTTAAAGCCGCCAAGACCCCCAAGGAGTTTTTGGAGTGCATCGACGCGCAGGAGGAAGCACAGTTCGGCACAGAGAGCTTTACCCAGCAGGTCATCCCGCAGGACGGCTATCGCATTCTGGCTGTGACCGCCTGCGTCAACGGCATCGCCCACACCTACATGGCTGCTGAGGCACTGACCAAGGCCGGCGATAAGCTGGGTCTGCCCACCAAGGTGGAGACCAACGGCTCGGACGGCGCAAAGAATATCCTGACCCGCGCCGAGATCGCCGCCTGCGACGGCATCATCGTGGCAGCGGAGAAAAAGGTGGATACCGCCCGCTTCGACGGCAAGCCGGTGCTGTTCACCCGGGTGGATGACGGCATCCACAAGCCGGAGGAGCTCATTAAGAAGATCGCCCACGGCGAGGTGCCTGTGTTCCACGCCGAGGGCGGCGCAGCAGCTGAGGATGACGGCTCCGGCAAGGACAGCTTCGGTCGCAGCCTGTACAAGAACCTGATGAACGGCGTTTCTCACATGCTGCCCTTCGTGGTGGGCGGCGGCATCATGATCGCGCTGGCCTTCCTGCTGGATGATTACAGCATCAACCCCGCAAACTTCGGCATGAACACCCCCGTTGCCGCCTTCTTCAAGACGGTGGGCAACGCAGCCTTCGGCTATATGCTGCCCATTCTGGCAGGCTTCATCGCCATGTCCATCGCCGACCGTCCGGGCTTGGCTGTAGGCTTTGCCGGCGGCGTGCTGGCGATGAACGGCACCAACTTCACCGACCTTGCCGCAGGCAGCACCACCGGCATCTCCGGCGGCTTCCTTGCAGCGCTGCTGGCAGGCTTTGCAGCGGGCTACATCGTGCAGTTCCTTAAAAAGATCACCGAAAAGCTGCCCGCCAGCCTGAACGGTATCCGCCCGATGCTCATCTACCCGCTGGGCGGCATCCTGATCGTAGGTGCGATGATGTGCGCCGTGAACCCGGTAATGGGCATGATCAACACCGCCATGACCGACTGGCTGAACGCACTGGGCGGCAGCTCCAAGGTGCTGCTGGGTGCCATCGTAGCCGGTATGATGAGCGTGGATATGGGCGGTCCGGTCAATAAGGCAGCCTACGTCTTTGGCACTGCAGCCCTTGCTTCCGGCAACTACGAGGTGATGGCTGCCGTCATGGTGGGCGGCATGGTTCCGCCCATCGCCATTGCCCTGTCCACCACCTTCTGCCCCCGCAAGTGGACGCTGGAGGAGCGCCGCAACGGCATTGTGAACTACGTCATGGGTCTGTGCTTCGTGTCTGAGGGCGCTATCCCCTATGCAGCAGCCGACCCGCTGCGCGTTCTGCCCAGCTGTGTCGTTGGCTCTGCAGTCGCCGGTGCGCTCTCCATGACCTTCGGCTGCGCACTGCGCGCACCCCACGGCGGCATCTTCGTGTTCCCGGTGGTGGATCACGCCGTGCTGTACTGCGTGGCGCTGGCTGCGGGCAGTGTGCTGGGCGCAGTGATCCTGAGCCTTGTCAAAAAGCCCCAGCCTGCCGAGGCAAAGTAACAAGCCATCCTCTTTTTCCATACGGATAAGTTCTCCATAAACGCAAAGGGGCTGCCGCGCTGCGCGGCAGCCCCTTTTGCATTTTCCGACCGTCTGCGGTAAAAAGATGTTTTTTGCACCGGACAGTTCCCCGGCGGTGGAAAATGTGCTATCATAGAAATGATAGGAATGTGTAAGACCCTGCTTTTGCGGGGAGAAAGGAAACGATCTGTTCCATGCACAGACAAAGCTTCTGGAACCACCGGTTCACCCGCACCCGGATCAAAAGCGAGAAGGTCCAGCTGCCGGAGATGCTCTTCGGCTACATTCTGGGACCCATGGGTGCTTCCATCTCGGGCAGTATTTTCGGCAGCATCCTGCAAAGCTACTTTACCGATGTGCTCCGGCTGGATCTGCGGTTCCTCAGCCGGCTGCAGCTGGTGTCCACTGTGCTCATCGTGGCGGCAAACCTTCTGGTAGGCCAGCTGATCGAGCGCACCAGCGCCGCAGCAGGCAAGGCAAGGCCGTGGCTGCTGCTCTCCGTGTTTACCTTTTCCTCTGCCAGCGTGCTCATGTTCATCGTGCCCTTTCAGGGCGTGGCGCGCATGGTGTGGATCGCCGTGGCATACAACCTGTACTACTCCTTTGCGTCTCCCATTTACAGCACCGCCAGCAGCATCATGATCTCGGTATCCACCCGGGACAGCCGTCAGCGCGGGCTGCTGGCCTCCATCAACAGCATGGTGGGTCTGGGCGTGATGGGCACCTGCAGCATGGTGTTCCCCATGCTGGTGTCCTTTTTCCTCCGGGAAAATATCCACCGCTGGTTCTTCACCATGCTGGGTGTGGCGGTGTTCACCGGACTTACCATCTACCTGCAGTTCGCCTTTACCCGGGAGCGCGTCACCGAAGAGCGCCGCATTCTGGAGGGCCTGTATGGGCCGGAGGATGAATTTGAGGCCGCCCGGCAGGCAGAAGCACCCCCGCCGGAGCCTGTACCGGTGCAGCGGGTCTCGCTGCGCCGCCAGCTGCGGGCCGTGGCTGCCGACCCCATGTGGTGGCTCATACTGGGCGTATGCGTGCTGTTCCAGTGGAGCGGGTCTTTAAAGAACAGCACGATGACCTACTATTGTAAGTGGGTGGTGGACAACACCTTTCTGGGCAGTGCCGGTGCATGGGGCGCGTCTCAATCGCTGCTGACCATGATGGGCGCGCTGCCCATGGCGTTGGCCTCGGTGCTGCTGGTGCCGCTGACCGACCGGTTCGGCAAGCGCAAGGTGTGCGGCTGGTTTTTGCTGCTGGGCGCTGCGGGCGGCGTTCTCGCGGGGCTGGGGCAGGGCAGACTGATCCCGGTTGCCATCGGTGTTGCGCTCAAGTGCTTCGGCTCTGCGCCTGCCTGCTGCCTGCTGCTTGCCATGGTGACCGATGTGGTGGACCATGTGGAGATGCGTAGCGGCATCCGCACGGACGGACTTACCATGTCGGTGTACAGCTCCCTGTCCGTGGCGGGCGGCTCGGTGATGAGCGCACTGTTCAACGGGGTGCTGGCGCGCACCGGCTATGACCAGTGCGCCAGCACGGCGCTGGGCACTGCCGCCCAGAACGCCGCCGTGCGCCATGTGATCGCAGGCGGCTATATCTGGGTGGAAACGCTCAGCTATGTGGCGGCGGGGCTTCTGCTGCTGGCCTTCTGGAGGGTGGAAAAAGACCCTGCCGCCCGGAAAAAAACGGACCCCTAAACGGCATCTGCAACAAAAAACAGAACTCTGTACCGCCCAAAACGGCTTATCCTGCCGGAATTGCATTTTGCGCTTTGTTTTGCATTGCGCCCCACCCCGGGCTGTGGTATACTTATGCTTGTGATTTTAAAGCCCGGGTATGGTGTGCCCGGCTACCAGAGAGGAAAGAAACGATGAAAATAGGATTTGACAACGACAAATATCTTTCGATGCAGTCTGAGCATATCCGCGAGCGCATCAAGAAGTTTGACAATAAGCTGTATCTGGAATTTGGCGGCAAGCTGTTCGACGATTACCACGCCTCCCGTGTGCTGCCCGGCTTTCATCCGGACTCCAAGCTGCAGATGCTGCTTCAGCTCAAGGAGCAGGCGGAGATCGTCATCGTCATTAGCGCCGAGGATATCATCAGCAGCAAGGTGCGCGGCGACTACGGCATCACCTACGATCTGGACGTGCTGCGCCTCATCGACGCCTTTCAGGAGGTGGGGCTGTATGTGGGCAGCGTGTGCGTGACCAAGTACACCGCCGCTGCCGAGGTGGAAGCCTTTGAAAAGCGGCTGAACAGTCTGGGCATCCGCACCTTCCGCCATTACAAGATCCCCGGCTACCCCAACGATGTGGCACGTATCGTCAGCGACGAGGGCTACGGGCGCAACGAGTACATTGAGACTGAGCGCCCGCTGGTGGTCATCACCGCGCCCGGCCCCGGCAGCGGAAAGATGGCGGTCTGCCTGTCCCAGCTGTACCATGAATATAAGCGTGGCGTCAAGGCCGGCTACGCCAAGTTCGAAACTTTCCCCATCTGGAACATTCCCCTGAAACATCCGGTCAATCTGGCCTACGAGGCCGCCACCGCCGACCTGAACGATGTGAACATGATCGACCCCTTCCATCTGGAGGCCTACGGCGTGACCACCGTGAACTACAACCGCGACATCGAGATCTTCCCGGTGGTGAACGCGATGTTCGAGCTGATCGCAGGGCAGAGCCCCTATAAGTCTCCCACGGACATGGGCGTGAATATGGCAGGCAACTGCATTGTGGACGACGCCGTCTGCTGCGAAGCCTCCCGCAAGGAGATCGTGCGCCGGTACTACAAGTGCCTGTGCGAGCAGAAGATCACCGGCACCGCCAAGGAGAGTGAGCGCTACAAGCTGGAGCTGCTGATGAATCAGGCAGGGCTGACCATGGGTGCGCGCGAGGTGGAAAAGCAGGCGCACGCCCGCAGCGAAGCTACCGGCGGCGCACCGGCTGCTGCCATTGAGCTGAGCGACGGCACCGTGATCACCGGCAAGACCGGCCCGCTGCTGGGTGCTACTGCAAGCGCCCTGATCAACGCGCTCAAGTATCTGGCGGGCATCCCGCAGGAGACGGATCTGGTCAGCGCCGCCGCCATCGAGCCCATCCAGACCCTCAAGACCAACTATCTGGGCGGCAAGAACCCCCGTCTGCACACCGACGAGATCCTGATCGCTCTGTCCAGCTCTGCTGCTTCCAGCGAGCTTGCCGCAGCAGCCATGCACCAGCTGCCCAACCTCAAGGGCTGCGATGTGCACTCCACCGTGCTGCTTTCCAGCGTGGACAGCAGCACCCTGAACCGTCTGGGCATGTACCTGACCTGCGACCCCGTCTACGAGGAAGAGGACCGCAAGTACCATAAGCTGTAAAAATAAAAGAACTGATAAACACCCCGGTCAGCGCCGTCAGGCTCTGACCGGGGTGTTGTGCTATTGCTTGCCAGTTGTACGCAGATGTGGTACACTTGTTCTGCTTACTTTTATAAAGCTAAAGCGAATAGGAAAAGAGGATCAACAACATGGAACAACAACACAAGCGCAGCGCGTTCTCCGGTAAGATCGGGTTCGTGCTGTCTGCCGCAGGCGCTTCGGTGGGTCTGGGCAACATCTGGCGCTTCCCGTATCTGGCAGCCAAATACGGCGGCGGCATTTTTCTGCTGGTCTACATTCTGCTGGCGGTCACCTTTGGCTATACCATGATCGTAGCCGAGACCGCGCTGGGACGCATGACCCACAAAAGCCCGGTCAGCGCCTACGCCCACTTTGGTAAGGGCAGGGGCATCCGGTTCGGCGGCTGGATCAACGCCATCATCCCCATTTTGATCGTGCCGTATTATTCGGTCATCGGCGGCTGGGTCATCCACTATCTGGCGGAGTACCTGTGCGGACGCGGCAGCAATCTGGCGGCGGACGGCTACTTCTCCGCCTTTATCACCAACGGTCTGCAGGCCGAGCTGGCGTTTTTGCTGTTCAGCCTGTTCACGCTGGGCATTATTTTTGCCGGTGTGCGCAACGGCGTGGAGCGTGTCTCCAAGGTGATGATGCCGGTGCTGGTGGTGCTTTCGCTGGTCATTGCGGGGTACTCTGTCACCCGCCCCGGCGCACTGGCGGGTGTAAAGTACTTTCTGGTGCCCAACCCCAAAAACTTTTCCTGGATGACCGTAGTCACCGCCATGGGGCAGATGTTCTACTCTCTGTCCATCGCTATGGGCATTCTGGTCACCTTCGGCTCTTATATGAAGAAGGATGTCTCCATCGAGGAGTCCACCGAGAATGTGGAGGTGTTCGATACCGCCATTGCCATCATGGCAGGCCTGATGATCATTCCGGCGGTGTTCGCCTTCTCCGGCGGTGACCCGGATACCCTGCAGGCTGGCCCTGCGCTGATGTTCATCACCATCCCCAAGGTGTTTGCCAGCATGGGTCTGGGCACCGCGGTGGGCGTGCTGTTCTTTGTGCTGGTGCTGTTTGCAGCCATTACCAGCTCCATCGCCCTGACCGAGAGCGCCGTCTCCACCTTTGAGGACGAGCTGGGCTGGGAACGCACCCGCTCCACCGTGCTTATCGGCGCCATCATGGTGGTGCTGGGCAGCCTGTCGGCACTGGGCTACGGCCCGCTGGCAGGGGTGACCGTGTTCGGGATGCAGTTCTTGGACTTCTTCGACTTTTTGACCAACTCAGTCATGATGCCCATTGCCGCCATTGCCACCTGCCTGCTGGTGTCCCGCGTCATCGGCGTGGAGCAGATCGCGCAGGAGGTGGAGCAGGATGGTCAGCGCTTCCGCCGCAAGCCGGTGTTCAATTTTATGATCCGCTGGCTGTGCCCCATTTTTGCAGCCATCATTCTGGCAAGCTCGGTGGCAAACGCCCTGGGCTGGATCGCCATGTAACCAAAGAAAAACAGGTCTTTCAAGCAGCAGAACGCAGTCTTTTTAACGGGACAAGGGGGTTCTTATGAAAATGGAAACCTTGAAGCAGCAGATCCTGACAGCAAAGGGTGACGTGCGGGCAGAGCTGGTGCTGAAAAACGCCCGGGTCATCAATGTGTTCACAAACGAGATCGAGCATGCCGATGTAGCCATCCGTCAGGGCATCATCCTTGGCGTGGGGCACTATACCGGCGAGACCGAGCTGGACTTGCAGGGCAAGTATGTCTGCCCGGGGCTTGTGGATGGGCACATCCACATTGAAAGCTCCATGCTCTGCGGTCCGGCCTTTGAACAGGCGGTTCTGCCCCACGGCACTACGGCGGTGGTCACCGACCCGCACGAGATCTCCAATGTAGCAGGTACGGCAGGGCTGGATTTTATGCTGGAGACCACAAAAAATCTGGCGCTTTCGGTCTACTTCATGCTGCCCTCCTGTGTGCCCGCCACCGGGCTGGACGAGTCCGGCGCGGTGCTGGAAGCGGAGCAGCTGCGCCCCTATTACCAGCAGCCCCGGGTGCTGGGTCTGGCAGAGCTGATGAACTCCTACGGCACGGTGCGCGCGGACGAAAAGATCCTGCAAAAGATACGCGACTGCACCGCTGCGGGCAAAAAAATTGACGGACATGCGCCCTTCCTCAGCGGGGAGGAGCTGAACGCCTATATCACCGCCGGGGTGCAGTCCGACCATGAATGCTCGGATCTCCGCGAAGCCATGGAAAAGCTGCGGCGCGGACAGTACATCATGGTGCGGGAGGGCACGGCAGCCCAGAACATGGAAAATCTTCTGCCCCTGTTCCGGGAACCTTATTGCAGCCGCTGTATGCTGGTGACGGACGACAAGCACCCCGGAGACCTGCTGCAGGGCGGGCACATCGACTACATCATCCGCAAGGCCATTGCTGCCGGAGTAGACCCGGTGGTGGCGGTGCGCATGGGCACCCTTGTCCCGTGCCAGTACTTCGGTCTTGCACACAGCGGCGCAGTAGCTCCCGGCTATACCGCCGACCTGATCGTGCTGTCCAATCTGGAACAGTTCACGGTGGAGCAGGTGTACAAAAAGGGCAAACTGGTGGCGCAGCAGGGCAAAATGCTGCACCCCGCCGCCCTTACCGTGGACAAAGCACGGTTTGCGCGGGTGTTCGATTCCTTCAACATGGACGAGATCACCCCGGAGCAATTGCAGCTGAAGCAGACCGGCACCCGGCAGCGGGTGATCTGCCTGACCCCGCACGCTCTGCTGACTACCGAAAAGATCGTTCCGTTCTGTCAGCACCCGGGCACAGCGCCCGGCGTGGACGTGGCGCAGCAGATCGTCAAGCTGGCAGTGTTCGAGCGGCATCAGCGCTCCGGTCATGTGGGGCTTGGCTTTTTGGGCAACTACGGTCTGCAATGCGGCGCGGTGGCTTCCAGCATCGCCCACGACTCCCACAACCTCATCGTGGCGGGCACCAACGATGCCGACATGGTGCTGGCGGGCAACACGGTGCGCAAAAATAAAGGCGGCCTTGCCTTTGCACTGAATGGACAGGTGGTGGGTGAACTGCCGCTGCCGGTGGCGGGGCTTATGAGCACCGGAAGCGCCGAAGCCGTGGAGGAAAAGCTGCAGACGCTCAAGGCAGCGCTGAAAATGCACGGCATCTCGGATGACATCGACGCCTTTATGACCCTTGCCTTTGTCAGTCTGCCGGTCATCCCGAAGCTGCGGCTGAACACCTACGGCATCGTGGACGTGGATGCCCAGCAGATCGTCCCGGCAGTGTTCTGAAAACTGAAAAATAAAACACGGGGCTGCTGCACGAGATCATGTGCAACAGCCCTTTCTTGTGAAAACGCAAATGCGCCAGACCCGCGGGTCTGGCGCATTTGCAGTTTACTTAGCCCTTCAGCGGCATGATGCTCTCCGGCGCGGCACACAGGTGCTGCGGTGCGGCGGGCGCTGCCGAGGAAAGGCTTTTTTTGCTTACTTTCCACCACAGCTGCGCCGTGCCCTCCGGCGGCGTGCAGATGAGATTCCAGTCAAAGGGGTTCTCGCTGGTGGAAATCGCCTTTACCGGGATGGCGTTGGGCGCGTCCGCAGCGCAGGGCGCAAAGTCGTGGGCGCGGATGCCCACAGCGGTGCAGCCAGCAGGGACGGGCAGTGCCAGCCGCAGGGGGACGCCCCAGCCGTCCAGCCGGACGGTGTGGCTGTCCAGCGGGGTGCAGGGCAGAA
>CAVKCU010000024.1:0-11997 GCA_963654645.1 Clostridiales bacterium
ACGCGGTAGATTTATTCCGCTACAATAAAAACGAATCAAGAACCCATTCTATTGCGACTGATTTTAAGATAGAGAGGAATTTCCCGTGAAAATTTTAAAAGTAAAGTGTCTTGCCCCTACCCGGCTGGACAATTATCTGACCCAGCAGTACCCCGCCCTGACCCCCGGTCGCCTGAACAAGGCGCTGCGGGAAAACAAGATCAAGCTGAACGGCAAAAAGCAGCCCCTTTCCACCCGCGTGATGGCGGGCGATGAGATCAAGCTGTTCATTCTGGACGATGTGCTGGACGCAGACCGCCGGGTGGAAGGTCCCGCATGGAAGAACGCCCGCACCCCGGCGCAGGTGGTGTACGACTGCCCGCAGATCCTGATCGTGAACAAGCCCGCCGGTGTTGCCGTGGACGGCCCGGAGGACGACACCCTGCTGAACCGCGCGCTGCTGTACCTGAACAAGCAGGGCGAGTACAAGGAGAACGACCTATACACCCCCGCCTTGTGCCACCGGCTGGACACCGGCACCAGCGGCCTTGTGATCATTGCCAAGACCCCGGAGGCCGAGGAACTGTTCCTTTCTGCCATCAAGAACCGCGAGGTGCAAAAGACCTACCTCTGCGTCACCTTTGGTCGTCCCATGCCGCCGGATGCCACCCTGGGCGGCTATCTGCTGAAGGACGCCGACCGCGGCATTGTGAAGATCGTGGAGGACAAGCAGCCCGGTGCAAAAGAGGTAGAGACCCGGTACGAGACCATCGCCGTCTCCGGGCGTCTGGCCCTGCTGAAGGTGCAGCTCATCACCGGACGCACCCACCAGATCCGCGCCCACATGGCAAGCATCGGCTGCCCCATCCTTGGCGACAGCAAGTACGGCAACAACAGCGCCAACCGGGAGCTGAAGCTGAAGTATCAGGCGCTGTGCGCATGGGAGCTGACCATGCCCCGCTTCACCCAGCCGGACTTCGCCTTCCTCAGCGGCAAGACCTTCCACGCCCCGAAGCCGTGGTATTACCAGCAGGTGCTGGACGGCACTTTGAAGTAACAAAAAATGGAGATGTCCTGCCGGGCATCTCCATTTTTGTTTACTTATAATGGAAGGCTCAGACCCGCACCATATCCGGGGTGATCTCAGCCAGCGTATGGGCACCGCACATCTGCATGGTGTCGGTCAGCTCTCCTGCCAGCTTATCAATGTAGCACTTTACACCCTCTGCGCCGCCGCCGTAGACAGCGGTCACGAAGGGACGGCAGATGAGCACGCCGTCTGCGCCCAGTGCCAGCGCCTTGAACACATCCACACCGGTGCGGATGCCGCCGTCTACCAGCACCTTTACGCCGGTGTCCTTGAGGGCTGCTGCGATCTCCGGCAGCACCTCGGCGGTGGCGGGGCACTGATCCAGCACGCGTCCGCCGTGGTTGGACACCACGATGGCGGCGGCACCGGCCTGCTTTGCCTTCAGTGCGCCCTTAACGGTCATCACGCCCTTGACGATGAAAGGACGCTCCGCCAGCTGCACGATCTCGGCAAGCTCCTCCACGCTCTTGCTGCCGGCGGGCGGGGTCATGTTCTTCAGGAAAGGCAGACCCGCTGCGTCCACGTCCATAGCCACGGCAAAGCAGCCGCTGGCCTTGGCCTGCGCCATCTTTTCCCGGATGGTGTCGATGTTCCACGGCTTGATGGTGGGCACGCCGCAGCCGCCCGCAGCGCCGATGGCACGGGTAGCCATCTCCATCACGGTGGGGTTGGTGCCGTCGCCGGTAAAGGCCGCAATGCCGTTTTCGGCACAGGCACGCACCAGCACGTCATTATAGGTCATATCGGTGTAGGTGTCGGAGTAGTGCAGATTCACTGCACCTACGGGGCCGGCAAAGAAGGGATAGCGGAAGCTCTTGCCAAACAGCTCCAGCGTGGTGTCCGGTGCACCGCCGGAGCACAGGGTATCCATGTTCACCCGGATGTCCGCCCACTTATTATAATTGCGGATGGCGGTATCGCCCACGCCCTTGGCACCCGGGCCGGGGATCTGGTTCTTACAGGCCACGCCGTTACACACCGGGCAGGCCTTGCAGTATTGACCAATGCAAGTACGGGCATTGGCAAGCACTTCAGGATAAGTCATAGAACATCCTCCTTATATTCCGCCGCTGCGGCACAAAATGACCCGCCGCAGTGCTCTTTGCCCTCAATATAGACCTGTTTTAAAGGTACGTCAAGGGCTTTCGGTGTTTTCTGCCCATGTGGCAGAAAGCTTTCTCGCGTTTTTTCGTTATTTTTAAAAAAGTCTGATTTTTTTCAAAAAAATCCTTGACAAAAAGCCTGCTTTCAGGTATTATAGTGAAGCGCCAAGGGCACCCGCCCAAAGGCAGAACAAAAGATGTGGAAAGATGGCTGAGTTGGTCTAAGGCGCACGACTGGAAATCGTGTAACGTGTCAAAAGCGTTCTGGGGTTCGAATCCCCATCTTTCCGCCAGAAACCTGAAACAGAAATGTTTCAGGTTTTTTGTTTTATCCGCAGTTTGCGGCGCTTGACATTTGCAGGCAGTTCCGTTATGCTGGAACAAATACGTCTTACCGGAAGGAGAGGTTTTCCATGGCATCTTCCCACAAAAAGCGCACCGGTCTGCGTGCGGTGCTGATCGTTCTGCTGTGTCTGGTCCTGGTGTGCGCGGTGGCTGCGGCGGTGCTGTACAGTCTGATCAGCCGCAGGGTCAAGGCATTCCAGAGCGGTGCCAGCTTTGCGCTGGACTACACCATCACCTCCACCGAGGCAGAGCCCCCCGCCCTTTACGCTCTGCTGGACAAGTTCGGCGGCACCACCGGCAGCCTGACCGGTCAGTACACCCCCCGGGCGCTGCAGCTGGCGCTGTACCCAACGGGCACCAGCACCGTCAACGATGCCCCTCTGACCCGGATGTACATCAGCGAGGAAGAGACCCTGTATGACGCCGGACAGCTGTATAACAAGCTGCGCAGCGCGGTCGTTGCCGAGTATCCGCTGGCAAGCCTGCTGCTGCCGGGCTGGTCGCTGGGCAGCTATATTTCCCAAGATCAGCTGGCCACCCTGCTGGGGGTAGACCCCGCCGCCACCGGCTTGCAGCAGGTGAACGACTTCCAGCTGGACTTGAAGCAGATCCAGACCGTGCAGCCCGCCAACGCGAAAGAAGGCTACCTCTACTTTCAGCTGCCGAACCTCACCGCCGGGGAGGATGCACCGCAGCTGATCTTGGGCATCGAAAAGCAGGGGCTGCTCAAGACCCTGTCCCCCAAGGTGCACATCCTGCTGGACGTGCCCGCCCACCACATCCATGCAGAGCTGGCCGGTACGGTGACTGCCGCCCAGACCGTGGTAACCGCTCCCACCTCCCGGATGCAGGACTCTGACGTGGAAAGCCTTGTGCAGCTGCGCCAGACCATTGAGAGCATCGTGCAGTTCGTGCAGACCGCCGCCCAGAGCGATGAAGCTGCTCCTGCCGCTTAAAAAGCTTATATAAACACAAAAAATCGGACAGACTGCAGTCTGTCCGATTTTTTGCTATTTATGATTTCTTACTTCTTTACAGTCTTTTTGCAGGGTGCACGCTTTGCCTTGGGCTTTGCAGCGGCGGGGGCAGTCTTGGCTTCCGCTGCGGGCACTGCCTTTGCAGCAGTTTCGGTCTTAGTCTCCACAGCAGGAGCAGTCTTCACCTCTGCGGCGGGGGCAGCAGGCTCGGCCTTTGCCTTAGCAGCCTTCTTCGCGGCGGGCTTTTCTGCCTTGACCGGCTCTGCGGCCTTTACTGCGGAAGCAGCGGGCTTCTCCTCCGCCTTTTTGGCGGTGCGGGGCTTGCGGGCTGCGGGCTTCTTGGCGGGAGCGGCTTCCTTTGCCGGTGCAGCCTTCGTCTCGGCAGCGGGTGCTGCTTCCTCGACCTTAGCAGCACGCTTTACGCGGTCCTTCACCTCAGAGATGACCCACAGCTGGTCGGCACCGCCGGGCACCTCCTGCCAAATCTGCAGTACAGCGCCTACCTCGGCGCCCATGCCCACAGTATCCACGCACTTGCCGCCTGCCCAGGAGGAGCGCAGACGCACCGTGCCCTCCGGGGTGTGCTCCACCTTCCACATCTGGGACGTGCCGCCCACATCCTCCCACAGGTGCAGCCAGGTGCCGTTGGCGGTGCCAGTCATGGTCAGATCCAGCAGCTTGCCAGAAGCACGGTTGCGGATGCGGTACACGCCATCGCCCTCGCGGACAAAGCTCCACTCCTGCTCGGGCTTGTGGTCGTACTTGCCCAGACGGACGGTGCCGCCATCCTTGCTGCCCTCCACTGCCTGAATGACATTGCCGGTGTGAGCGGCAATGGTATAAAAGCGGTCGGCTTCGATCACAGTTTGTGCTACGGATTTCATGTACAAATCCCTCCCAATCATAAAATGCACAGATTTTTCCAATTCCTTCTTATAAAGAATACCACATATCGTGATTTTTCACAAGCAATTCGACAATTCTTTAGCACTTTATATAGAAACCACCCTGTTTTCGCCCTCTTTTTCGCTCCTTCGCAGGGGAGAAAGGCTGTTTTTTCTCCCTCGACATTTTGCCGCAACTGCGTTATACTGTTTTTACAAAGCTTATCTGCCGCTCTGGAAGGGGCGGTTTTCTCGTTTTTGAAGGAGGATATTTTTCCATGACCCAGCAGGACCGCACTGCGGTGCAATATCATAAAATGACCGAGACCCCTATCCCCCGGCTGATCCTCAGTCTTGCCGCGCCCACGATTTTAAGTATGCTTATTACCAGCATCTACAATCTGGCAGACACCTTTTTTGTGGGGCGCATCTCCACCAGCGCTTCCGGTGCAGTGGGTGTTGTTTCCAGCCTGATGGCTATCATTCAGGCGCTGGGCTTTATGCTGGGGCACGGCTCCGGCACTATCATCAGCCGCCGCTTAGGCAGTCAGGATACCCACGCCGCCACCCGCTTTGCCTCTACCAGCTTTTTTACGGCGCTGGTATTTGGCGTGGTGCTGGCAGTGGTCGGTCTTGTCACTCTGCCGGACTTTATGATGCTGCTGGGCAGCACCGAAACCATTCTGCCCCATGCCTGCGCCTACGCCCGCCCCATCCTGCTTGCCGCACCGCTGATGATCTCCAGTCTGGTGATGAACAACATCCTGCGGTACGAGGGCAAAGCGAACCTTGCCATGATCGGGCTTGTCTCCGGCGGGCTGCTGAACATTGCGCTGGACCCACTGTTCATGTTCGGGCTGGGGCTGGGCACTGCCGGTGCCGGAATCGCCACCGCCCTCAGCCAGACCATCAGCTTTGGCATTCTGCTGTATATGTTCCTGCGGGGCAAAACGGTCAGCCAGTTCCGGCTTTCTGCCGTCACCCGCGAGCCGCGCGAGTTTTTGCAGATCCTTGCAGGCGGCGCGCCCAGCTTCGGTCGTCAGGGACTGAACAGCATCGGCGGGATGCTGCTGAACATCGCCGCCCGCAGCTACGGTGATGCCGCCGTGGCAGGCATGAGCATCGTGACCCGCATTTTTCTGTTCATCCTCTCGGTGGCCATCGGCGTGGGACAGGGCTTGCAGCCGGTGGCGTCCTTCAACTACGGCGCCCGCAAGTATCGCCGGGTACGGCAGGCTGCCGTTTTTACCCTGCAAGCCGCCTTTGTGCTGCTGGTGGTGCTGATCGCGGTGTGCTGGTGGAACGACGAAAGCCTGATCCGGCTGTTCCGGGACGACCCGGAAGTTACCGCCGTGGCGCTGCCCGCCTTCCGCTACCAGTGCTTTGCCATCCTATTGCAGCCGGTGATCGTGGTGACTAACATGACCTTCCAAAGCGTAGGCAAGGCCGGACGCGCCACCTTTCTCGCCTGCTGCCGGCAGGGCGTGTGCTTTATCCCGCTGATCTTAGTACTGCCCCGGGTGCTGGGGCTTGTGGGCGTGGAGCTTTGCCAGCCTATTGCGGACGTGCTCACCTTTTTCATCTCGCTGCCCTTTTTGCTGGCCTTTCTGCGGCAGCTGGAACAGATGGAAGAAGCTGAAGCGTCCCCTGCCCCGGCGCAGCTGTAATGCAATTGTAACCGTTTTTAGCCGCATTTTTCTGCAAGACCTGCAATGAAAAATGCGGCTGTTTCGTATTCTGAGTGAACGGTAAAATTTTCCTCCCTGTTTTTTGCAAAGGAGTGTTTTTTATGAAGCGTGTTGTCTTGCGTGTCGGCTGCGGGGCGGTCTGCGCAGCCCTTGCCCTTACCTTAGGCTGCGGCTGTGCCCTGCTGCCGCCCGCCACCAGCGTGCCGGGCACTGCCAGCTCTGCCGTTTCGGTGCCCACGGATGACAGCGGCAAGCCCCTGTACGACCCCGCTGTGCTGAACGATGACCGCCTGCGGGTGCTGTACTGCTACGGTCGTTCCGGGAGCAGCACCACCATCCTGTGCGGCAGCACCCCGCTGCATCAGGCCGCCCGCAGCGAAAACGTCTCGCTGGTGGAGGACAGTGCCACCGGCACCGCAGACTACTGGCTGTGCAGCTGGTCCGACCCCACCGGTCGGGGCGGACGCCGCACCACCCTGTACGACAAGACCGGTACTGAGGTGATGTCCTTTGAGGGCGAACAGAACGCCACCCTGCAAAACGGCCTGCTGGTGCTGCAGGAGAGCCGCCTTGTCGATGGCGGCTACGTCCCGGAGTCCGGCTATGGCACCTGTCAGGTCATCGACCTTGCCACCGGCGCAGCGCTGCCGGTACCGGAGGGCGCATACAGCTGCACCGCATGCGGCGATAAGCTGGTGTTCAGCTGCTACGCCCGCCCGGAGGGACTGGACGATTACGACTGGGATACCGACTATCGCCAGAACAGCTGGGTAGTGGTGCAGGAAAAGGACGGTACCCCCGTTTACCGCGCAGATGCCGCCTCGGCATACCGCCTTTTCTATGACAGCGACACCCTGAGCGACTGGGTGGAGCTGGACATTGCCGCCGGAGAGGAAACCACAGACCAGATTTTGTACAACACCCAGACCGGCGAACAGTACACGGGCTTTTTGCAGGTCTACCCGGGCGGTCTTGCCAGCTTTTCCACCAGTGACGGACGGTACGCGCTGCGGGACATGACCACCGAGGACCGCGGACTGATTGCCGCCTTTGACGAGCAGCCCAGCCAGTATTTCCCGGGCTATGTGGTAACATGGCACAGCGGCGAGGATCACGGCTACGAGCTTTACGATCTGGAGACCGGCACAAAGACCCCGCTGTACGATGTGGACGCCACCGACAGCACCGTAGCCGTCTACGCGCTGGACGGCAGTCTGCGGGTGTACAGCAAGGATAACGGAAAGCTGCTGACCGACACCACCGTAGAACCGGTGGAACACCAGCAGCGGGTACGGATGAGCAATTGCGGCAGCGGCTACGTCTGGCTGGAGCTGCAGGATAACGACCGCTACGAGACCACCGCCACCCGGCTGTACGGCCCGCAGGGGCTTGTCAGCGACCTGACCGCCCTGCAGGGCAAGTACAGCTACGTCAATTACCTGACCACCGACCCCGACGGCAGACCCATGTTCTACGGCAGCCGCGATGCTGCGGGCAGCGCCTACGGCAACGTATACGATGTGCTGGATGCAGACGGCAAGGTGGTGCTGCAGGGACTTGCCAGCTGCGCCGGGTACTATTCCAACAGCCTGAACGCCCTGCCCGACCATGTGTTTGCCGCACAGCGGGGCTTCTATGTGGGCTGGATGGACACAAGCGGCAACTGGCTGTACTGCCAGAGCATTTTCTCGTCTGCCACTGCGGACGATGAACCGAGTTACGGCTATTGATCTAGGAGGGCTTTTTTATGAAAAACGCTAAAATTTCCCGCCGCAGCTTTCTGCTGGGGCTGGCTGCCTGCTCTGCCGCCGGGGTGCTGACCGCCTGCAAGGGTACAGATGCCTCTTCCGGCAGCACGGCTTCCTCTGCCGCAGAGCAGCCCGCGTCCTCTGCTGCTTCCTCGGCTGTGCAGCAGCCGGAGCCGTTCCTGACCGAGGAGGAGTTTCCCCCGCTGGACGGCAGCACCGCCTGCATCCCGCTGATGGCGCAGATGCTGGTCGATACCACCGGCATGGACCTGGAAGAAGCCCGCAGCAGCATCACGGTGAGCACCACCGCTTACGCATGGCAGAACTTTGGTCTGTACGACACCACCACCCGGATGCTGGTGGTGTACGAAGCGCCGGACTATGTAAAGGAAGAACTGCAGGACGCCAACGTGCAGCTGGAGCAGAAGCCCATCGGGGTGGACGCGCTGGTGTTCATCGTCAACGAGGACAACCCGGTGCAGGCGCTTACCCGGCAGCAGCTGCGAGATATCTACGCCGGAAAGATCTCCAACTGGAAGGACGTGGGCGGCAAGGATCAGGACATCGTTGCCTTCCAGCGCGGCGAGGACTCCGGCAGTCAGACCCTGTTCAAAAAGCTGCTCATTCAGGGCGGCGAGCTGATGACACCGCCCTCTGAGCTGGCTCCCGCCGCCATGGGCGAGCTGGTGGACAGCATTGCCGATTACAACAACAGCGCCAACGCCATCGGTTTTTCCGTATATTACTACATCGACCAGATGTACTCGAAGCCCGGGCTGCGGCTGCTGGCGGTGGACGATGTGACCCCCAGCAACGACACCCTTGCCGATGGCAGCTACCCCTTGTGCAACGATTTTTACGCCGTCATCCACCCGGATGCCACCGCCGACAGCCCGGAGCGCCAGCTGTACGACTGGCTGGACACCCCCGCCGGTGTGCAGTGCATCGAAAAGGCCGGGTATGTCGCCGCCAAGCCCATGACCACCCAGACCACGGGCAGCGAAGCTACCGTGACCATCATAGACTGACTGTCCCGATGAATTGACACCCTTCTGCGTTTCTGCTACAATCTAACCAGACGTTTGTCGAATCCTGTTTAGCAGAATGCCGAAAGGAAGGTCTTACTATGGAACATCCCTCTCACCCGGTAGAAAGCCACTGGCGCACCTCCCTGCGCAACCGCATCATTCAGGCTTCCAGTCTGCTGGAGGTGCTGTTGTCCGGCTTGGTGCTGATCGGTCTGCTGCTCAGCGTTGTGCCCCTCATCCGTTGGATGCCCGGCCTGCTGTTCGACGGCAACGAAGCGGAGATCCGCACCTTTCTGGAGCGCAGTTTGGACATTGTGATCGGCATCGAGTTCATCAAGATGCTTGCCAAGCACAGCCCCGGCAGCAGCCTTGAGGTGCTGCTTTACGCCATTGCACGTCATCTGGTGGTGGGACACGATTCCGCCGTGGAGAACCTGCTCAGCGTGGGCGCGATCGCGCTGATCTTCATCGTGCGCAAGTTCTTTTTTGTTCCGGCCTTCGGCGCACACCTGCCGGACGGTCACCCCGCGCCGGACCTTACCCCCGCCCAGAGCGGTATCCCCGCCGACTGGTTCCGCCGGCGGCATTCCGAGGCAAAGCCCGAGGAAGAAACCGAGACGGAAGAGTAAGCTTTTCATTAGCTCCCAAAAGCGGCTGCTGCACAGCATTCTGTGCAGCAGTCGCTTTTATTCATCACAAAAGATCCGATAAGTCGTTTATTTCGTCCGTTGGTTTCTGTTGTTCACCGTGGCCGGAGCAGGCACTGCGGGCGAACATCCACTGCCAGATCTCGCTGGCGCTGAACCGCATTTACACCGAATGGTACCCCAGCAAGGGCTACACCTTCAACATCACCAACTCCACCAGCTACGACCAGTACTACGTCCACGGGCGCACGGTGTTCGAGGTGATGGTGCGCATCACGGACGACATCTTCAACACCTATCTGCGCAAAAGCGGCACGGTGAACCCCTATTATTCCGAATACTGCGATGGCAAATCCGTCACCTGCCCTGGGCTCAAGCAGTGGGGCACGGTAACGCTGGCCAACAACGGGCGCAGCGCGCTGCAGATCCTACGCTACTACTACGGCAGCAGCATCGAGATCGTGCGCACCAATAACATCCGCTCCATCCCGCAGAGCTACCCCGGCACCCCGCTGCGGCAGGGCAGCCGCGGCGCGGCGGTGTTCACCCTGCAAAGGCAGCTGAACCGCATCACCAAGGACTACCCCTTCCTTGGAAAGCTGACGGTAGACGGCGTATTCGGCAGCCGGATGGCTGCCACGGTGCGGGCATTCCAGAAGCAGTTCAACCTGACCGCCGACGGCGTGGTGGGGCGGCAGACATGGTACAAGATCAGCTACATCTATGTATCAGTAAAAGACCTTGCCGAGCTGACCAGCGAGGGCGAGACTGCCGCCGGCACCCTGTCCAACGGCACATGGAACGGCACGGTGCTGAGCACCGGCGCCTCCGGCAGCGCGGTGGAGCAGGTGCAGTTCTGGCTGAACACGCTGGCGCAGTACGACAGCACCATTCCCGCCGTAAAGATAGACGGCGTATACGGCACAGCCACCGCCAATGCAGTGCGCGCCTTCCAGCGCAAATACGGCCTTACCGTAGACGGCGTGGTGGGACAGACCACTTGGAAGGAGCTGTACGATGAATTTTTGAGCATCCAGTCCGACAACGGCACCCCCAACGCCTACCCCGGCACCCCGCTGCGGGAGGGTGCTTCCGGGCAGAATGTGCGGCTGGTACAGTTCTGGCTGAAGATCGCCCGCACAGTGTACACAAGCCTTGAAAACGTGACTGTGGACGGAAAATTCGGCGCGGGCACGGCATCGGCTGTGCGGCGGTTCCAGCGCTACTTTGGACTGACAGCAGACGGCGTAGTAGGGCGCACCACATGGCAAAAGCTGTACGAGGTGTACAACGATATCGCCAACCGGCTGCTCTCCTCTTCCCTGCGCCCCGGCGAGTACCCGGGCGTGCTGCGCACCGGCTCTGCCGGCACGGCGGTGCGGGAACTGCAATTTTACCTCTACCTCATGAGCGCCTACGAGAGCAGCATCCCGCCGGTAAGCATTGACGGCAAATTCGGCGCGGATACCGAGCGGGCGGTGCGGGCGTACCAGCGGTTTGCGGGGCTTACCGTGGACGGCGTGGTGGGGCGCACCACGTGGAGCTCCCTCTATGGACGTGCCAGCCAGCTGCGCTCTTCCGGTCCTGTGGTCACCTTAAAGCGTCTGCCCTACCCCGGCGCACCGCTGACGGTGGGAAGCAGCGGTGAGACCGTATTGTACTACAATCTGCTTTTGCAGCGCATCGCCTATTATTTTTCCAGCGTGGAAGCCCCGCCCCTTGCCGACCGTTATACCGACGAGACTGCCACAGCCACCCGCAGTGCCCAGCAGCTATTAGGGCTAGAGCAGACCGGCATTGCCGATGCCGCCACATGGACGGCGGTAGAAGCGCTGAGTTTGCAGCTGGCTGCCCATGCCCCGAACCCCGACCGGGACACGCCGCCCAGTACCGCCTACCCGGGGCGCGCCATCGCCGAGGGCAGCGCCGGGCAGGAGGTAGGACAGGTGGAGCGCTGGCTCAACCGCCGGGCACAGCTTTCCTGCGGCGAGGACTATGTGGCAGATAACAACCGCTTTGGCGCGGCAGACGCTGCCGCCGTGCGGGCTGTCCAGCAGCAGGCAGGGCTGCACCCGGTAAACGGCATCGTGTACCGCGAAACATGGCACGCTCTGCAAGCCCAGTGCACTGACCCCTGCGGCTGCGAGAAGGAGGAATGAGGGATGGCACGCCTTTTGATCTATGACGCCTACGAAAACAAGGTGTACACCTACGCAAACCTGAACGAGAACGACCCCATGCCTTACAGCACCCTGACCACCCTGCGGCTGCGGGAGTTCCGGGGCAAATCGTCCAGCCCTACCCTGTGGACCACCATTGCCGCCATGGAAGCGTGGAACCTGACCCGCCGCAAATACGGCAGGGGCATCCCGGTGGGGTACGCTTTCCGCCGCATCTGGGAGGGCGGCCACGGCACCCGCAGCCAGCACTACGCGGGGGTAGCGTTCGATGTGGGGCAAAGCCTTGACCAGCGCCAGCGCACCGCCATTTACAACGCCGCCCGCGCTA
>CAVKCU010000025.1:0-11961 GCA_963654645.1 Clostridiales bacterium
GCCGGTGCAGGCTGCTGTCCGGTGCAGTAAAGACCTTTGTCTGGGTCATCCGCGGCACACCGCTGATGCTGCAGATCATCGTCATTTATCTGGGGCCCGGTCTGCTGGGCATGAATAACCCGTGGCCCTCCGGTTCCAGCGGGCGCATGGTGGCGGCGGTGGTGGCTTTTGCCATCAACTACGCCTGCTATTTCTCCGAGATCTACCGCGGCGGCATCGAGGCGGTGCCCAAGGGGCAGACCGAGGCCGGGCAGGTGCTGGGCATGACCCGCACCCAGATCTTTTTCAAGGTCACCCTTTTGCAGGTGGTCAAGCGCATCCTGCCGCCCATGGGCAACGAGATCATCACCCTTGTCAAGGACACTTCGCTGGCAAACACCATCGCAAACAAGGAGATCATCATGATGGCAAAGGAGTACAGCGCAAAGGGCTTGATCTGGCCGCTGTTCTCTACGGCGCTGTTCTTCCTTGTGTTCGTGGGCGCGCTCACCCTGCTGTTCGGCTGGGCTGAAAAGAAGCTGGATTATTTCCGCTGCTGAGGAGGTTTTTAAGAATATGGCATTACTGGAAGCCTCCGGCATTGGCAAAAATTTCGGAGATACAAAGGTCTTAAAGGATATTTCCCTTACCCTGGAGCAGGGCGAAGCGCTTGCCATCATCGGCTCCTCCGGTTCCGGCAAGACCACCCTGCTGCGCTGCCTGAACTTTCTGGAGCGACCGGACACCGGCTGCATCCGGGTGAACGGCGAGACCATGTGGGACGCTGCCGATCCCGCCACCCAGCGGGAGAGCGAGATCCGCAAAAAGCGGCTGCACTTCGGGCTGGTGTTCCAGAACTTCAACCTTTTCCCGCAGTATACGGCGCTGCAGAACGTGATGCTGGCAGGGGAGCTGCTGGCAAAGGAGCGCCCGGACTACCGCGCCAACAAAAAGGCAGTGCACGCCCAGCTGGAACAGCAGGCGCGGGAGCTGCTGGCGCAGATGGGGCTTTCGGAGCGGGCAGACCACTACCCGCACCAGCTTTCCGGCGGGCAGCAGCAGCGGGTAGCCATTGCCCGGGCGCTGGCACTGCACCCGGACATCCTCTGCTTTGACGAGCCCACCAGCGCCCTTGACCCGGAGCTGACCGGCGAGGTGCTGCGGGTGCTGCGGGAGCTGGCAGACCGCAAGACCACCATGATCATCGTGACCCACGAGATGCACTTTGCCCGGGATGTGGCTGACCGCATCCTGTTCATGGACGGCGGCGTGGTGGTGGAACAGGGCCCTGCAAAGCAGCTGATCGACCACCCACGGGAGCAGCGCACCAAACAGTTTCTGGCACACTACGCGGAGTGAGCAAAATCACCAATTCTTTACGCAAAAAAATAGAAATGTTGATGCAAACCAAGTCTTGTAAAACCGGCGCTGCTCCGCTATAATATCATTCATGAATCCTTATCAACGTCCTGCCGCTTTTCCGGCAGGGCGTTTTTCACGGCAAAAATGTCGGCATCCATCTTTTTTGTGTGGGCAGGAGGTATATTTCCATGACCAAAGATATGACGCAGGGCAGCCCGCTGAAGCTGCTGCTTGCCTTTGCTGTGCCGCTGATGCTGGGCAGCCTGTTCCAGCAGTTCTACAATCTCGCCGATACCATCATCGTGGGACGGTTCGTGGGCGTGGAAGCGCTGGCGGCGGTAGGCAGCGTGGGCGGTCTGAACTATCTGGTGCTGGGCTTTGTCAACGGCATTGCCTGCGGCTTTTCCATCCCCATCTCATGGACCTTCGGCGCCCGCGACCACCACGAGATGCGCCGCTACACCGCCAATACCGTGTGGCTGTCCATCGCATTTGCCACGGTGCTTACCATCGTCACGGTGGCAATGACCCGGCTGGTGCTGGTGTGGACGAACACCCCCGCCAACATCATCGACCTTGCGGATGTGTATATCCGCACCATCTTTGCGGGCATCCCTTTCACCCTGCTTTATAATGTGACCAGCGCCCTGATGCGTGCACTGGGCGACAGCAAGCGCCCGCTGTATTTCCTGCTGGTGGCAAGCTTTTTGAACATCGGGCTGGATCTGGTGTGCATCATCGTGTTCCAGATGGGCGCATTCGGTGCGGCATTTGCCACTGTGGTCAGTCAGGCTGTGGCGGGCATCGGCAGCCTTATTTACATCATGCGCCACTACCCGGAACTGCGCTGGAATAAGGAAGAAGGGCGCATCAGCGCTCCGCACTGCGCAAAGCTTTGCGCCATGGGCCTCCCCATGGGCCTGCAGTGCAGCATTACCGCCATTGGCAGCGTGGTGCTGCAGGGCGCGGTGAACGGTCTGGGCAGCGACATCGTGGCGGCGCAGACCGCCGGCGGCAAGGCTGCGCAGTTCCTCTGCGTGCCGCTGGAGAGCATCGGCACCGCCATGACCACCTACACCAGCCAGAATATGGGCGCAAAAGACCTGGGCCGCGTGAACCGCGGCGTGAACACCGCCCTGGGCATCGGCTGCGTGTACAGCGTAGCCTCCTTCCTCATCCTGCGCGTGCTGGACAAGCCCCTGATCGGCCTGTTTTTGGACGCAGGCGAGACCGCCATTATGGCCAATGCGCAGGACTTCATCTTCTGGAACAGTGTGTTCTACATCCCGCTGGCAGTGCTTATCATCTACCGCTACACCATTCAGGGTCTGGGGCACTCCGGCCTTGCCATGTTTGCCGGTGTGGCTGAAATGATCGCCCGCGCCATGGTGGGCTTCTGGTTCGTGCCGCTGTGGGGCTACTTTGCCGCCTGCATCGCAAGCCCGGTGGCGTGGTTCTTTGCCTGCTTCTTCCTGATCCCGGCCTATTTTGTGGTGTTCCGTAAACTGCAAAAGGAAAAGCAGCAGGAGACTGCCGCAAAGGTGCAGTAAGGGTTCATAAAAAGTGCTTTTTCTTTTCGCCTTTTCATGCTATAATAACAAATAAATACGGCTTTTGCCGTAACAGGGCAGGGCAGGCGTAGCTCTGTACTGCCGGGGCAATGCCCGCAATTGCGGCGGGCGGGAAAATACAAAAAGAGAGGCGAATCGAGATGTTGGATATGATCAAATGCAGCACCGGCGGCGCGTACTATGCGCGCGGAGAGTGGGTGCCCGCAGACGGTAATGCATCCGCAGCACTGGCAGCAAAGGGCTTTGATGCCGCCGCCGTTGCCAAGGCTAAGACCGGCACCATGGCCTACAATATTATGCAGGCACACAACACCAGCGGCGATGCCGAGAACCTGAAGATCAAGTTTGATGCCATGGCAAGCCATGACATCACCTTTGTGGGCATTATCCAGACTGCCCGTGCTTCCGGGCTGGAAAAGTTCCCCATCCCTTATGTGCTCACCAACTGCCACAACAGCCTGTGCGCTGTGGGCGGCACCATCAACGAGGATGACCACCGCTTTGGTCTGTCCGCTGCCAAAAAGTACGGCGGCATCTTTGTGCCCCCGCACATGGCAGTCATCCACCAGTATATGCGCGAGCGCTTTGCGGGCTGCGGCAAAATGATCCTTGGCTCGGACTCCCACACCCGCTACGGCGCACTGGGCACCATGGCCATTGGCGAGGGCGGCGGCGAGCTGGCAAAGCAGCTGCTGGGCCGTACCTACGATGTTGCCCGCCCGGGCGTGGTTGCCATCTACCTGACCGGCAGCCTGCCGGCAGGCTGCGGCCCCCACGATGTAGCCATTGCCCTTGTGGGCAAGCTGTTCAAGAGCGGCTACGTCAAGAACAAGGTCATGGAGTTCGTGGGCCCCGGCATCGCCTCCCTGCGGCAGGATACCCGCAACGCCATCGATGCCATGACCACCGAGACCACCTGCCTGTCCTCCATCTGGGAGACCGACGAAGTCACCCAGCGTTTTCTGGCAGTACACGGTCGCGCAGCGGACTACAAAAAGCTGGCTCCGGCAGACCTTGCCTACTACGACGGCGTGGTGGAGGTGGATCTTTCTGCCATCCGTCCCATGATCGCCCTGCCCATGCACCCCTCCAACGCCTTTACCATCGAAGAGCTGAACGCAAACCTGGAGGATATCCTCCACGCCTGCGAGCAGGATGTGCAGAAGCTGATCGGACGCAAGGACGTGCAGCTGGATCTGTGCAGCAAGATCGAGAATGGCAAACTGCGGGTGGATCAGGGCGTGATCGCAGGCTGCGCAGGCGGCCTGTACGACAGCATCTACGAGGCTGCTTCCATCCTCAAGGGTCATACCGGCGGCTGCGGCGACTATGCCCTGAGCGTCTACCCCGGCAGCCAGCCCATCATGATGGAGCTGGTGCGCACCGGTGTCATCGGCGAGCTGATGGCAAGCGGCGCTACCATCCGCACCGCCTTCTGCGGTCCCTGCTTCGGCGCGGGCGATGTGCCCGCCAACGGTGCACTGTCCATCCGTCACACCACCCGCAACTTCCCCAGCCGCGAGGGCTCCAAGCCCGGCAGCGGCCAGCTTTCCGGCGTGGCTTTGATGGATGCCCGCAGCATTGCGGCCACCACGGCCAACGGCGGCATCCTGACCCCGGCCACCGACATTGACTACGACCCCACCGTGCCGGAGTACCAGTACGATGCTTCCAGCTACGACACCCGCGTGTATCAGGGCTTTGGCAAGGGCGATTATGACGCTCTGCTCAAGTTCGGCCCCAACATCAAGGACTGGCCGGAGATCGCACCGCTGGGCGACAACCTGCTGCTGAAGGTGGCTTCTTATATCACCGACCCCGTCACCACCACCGATGAGCTGATCCCCTCCGGTGAGACCTCTTCTTACCGCTCTAACCCGCTGGGGCTGGCCGAGTTCACCCTCAGCCGCAAGGACCCGGAGTATGTGGGCCGCGCCAAGGCTGTGCAGGCGGAGGAAGCCGCCCGCCGCGCCGGTGCAGGGGATGCCGCCCTGCTGGCAAAGGTGAACGCCGTGCCCGGCTGCGAGCAGCTGAGCTGGAAGGATATCCAGATCGCCTCCACCATCTTTGCGGTCAAGCCCGGTGACGGCTCTGCCCGCGAGCAGGCTGCCAGCTGCCAGCGTGTGCTGGGTGCCGGTGCCAATATCGTAACCGAGTATGCCACCAAGCGTTACCGCTCCAACCTGATCAACTGGGGCATGCTGCCCCTGCAGCTGGCAGGTGCCACCCCCTTTGGTCTGGGAGACTATGTGCTCATCCCCAATGTGCGGGAAGCGCTCAAGGGCGACCTGCAGAACATCAAAGCCTACGTTCTGGGCGATACCGTCAAGGAGTTTGAGCTGTACATGGCTCCGCTTACCACCGACGAGCGCCAGATTTTGGCTGACGGCTGCCTGATCAATTTCTATAAGCACTAAGGAAGTAATCCGCTATGTCCTGTGACTTGCATATCCATTCCACCTGCTCAGACGGTGCTGTGCCCATCGAGCGGCTGGCGTCCATCGCCGCCCGCACCGGGCTGCACGCCATCGCCCTTTCGGACCACGACACCCTGCTCAGCGCCCAGTACGCCTATGCCCACACCGGGCAGGATGGGGTAGAGCTGATCCCTGCCGTGGAGCTGACCGGCTATGATTTTGAGCGCCAGCACCGGGTGCACCTGCTGTGCTACTACCCGGACGTGGACTGCCCGACACTGCGGGAGCATTGCGCCATCATGAAGGAACGCCGCAACGCCTGCGCTTTGCAGAGCGCAAAGGAGTTGGAGCAGCTGTACCCGCAGTTTACTGCCGACCTTGCGTGGGAGACCACCAAAGCCAGCGGGGTGCTGTTCAAAAGCGGACTGATGCAGGCGCTGGAGCTGCTGGGCCTGACCGACGGCAGCATTTACGGCGAGACCTACCACAAGCTGTTTGGGTGGAACCCCCGGGGCATCGTGCTGCACTCGCCGGAGTACCTGCCGGTGCGGCAGGTACTGGCTACTGCTAAAGCCAGCGGCGGCGCGGTGGTGTTCGCCCACCCCACGGTGTATAAAAGCATGCCACTGCTGCGCGAGCTGGCGGCAGAGGGCGCGGTGGACGGCATAGAGGTGTACCACCCCAGCAACAGCCCGGAGGACAGCGCCGAGTGCCTTGCTTTGTGCAAACAGTACGGCCTTGTGGCGACTGCGGGCACGGACTTCCATGGACGCAACCACAAGCACCCCCACCCCATCGGCACCTGTACCGCACCGGACGAAGCCGCAGCGCAGTTGCGCGCCATCGCCGAAAAACGTAAAAGAGAGAGGACGTAAAGAACATGAGCAAGGAATTTTCCTTCCCGAACAAGGGCACCTGCTCCAAGCAGACCAACTTTGTACTGAACGATGACCACACCATTGCATCCATCGAGGTCGTCGGCGGCTGCAACGGCAACCTGAAGGGCATCTGCCAGCTGCTTACCGGCATGAAGGCTGAGGACGCCATTGCCCGTCTGGACGGCACGCTGTGCGGCTTCCGCGGCACCAGCTGCCCGGACCAGATCGCCAAGAACCTGAAAAAGGCACTGGAAGAGATGAACTGAATCTAACGGAGAGCCGCTGCACAGAATCTTGTGCGGCGGCTCTCTTTTTGTGTAAGAAGGTGAAACCCTCTCAGTCAAAGCCTTACGGCTTTGCCAGATTCCCCCTTTTGTCGCTGCGCGACATCTTCCCCCGGCCGGGGGAAGTCTTTCCTCTCGGGGGGAGCTTTTAATATGCGGTCAGCGCTGATAAAGCTCTCCCTTCGGGAGAGCTGGCGCGCAGCGCCTGAGAGGGTTCGTTTTATGTCACAATTTATACGCATTTCCAGCAAATAAGGGAGGATGTAAAAAATCTATACACCGGGCAAAGTTTGTTTGTTGTTCCGGTTCGCTTTGCGGGGTATACTGTTGCCATAGAGAACAGCACACGAGATGCTGAAGAATATTGAAACAGGGAGGCTTTTTTATGTACTATTCCAGTGGCAACTACGAAGCTTTTGCAACCCCCAAAAAGCCGGAGGGCGTGGATCATAAATCCGCTTATATCATTGGCTCCGGTCTGGCAGCTCTGACTGCTGCCTGCTATCTGGTGCGCGATGGTCAGATGAAGGGCGAGCACGTCCATGTGTTTGAAAAGAACGCACTGGCTGGCGGTGCCTGCGATGGCTACAAGTACGATATCGGCTATGTGATGCGCGGCGGCCGCGAGATGGACAACCACTTCGAGGTCATGTGGGACCTGCTGCACTCCATCCCCTCGCTGGAGACCGAGGGCGCCAGCGTGCTGGACGAGTATTACTGGCTGAACAAGGAGGACCCCAACTTCTCCCTGTGCCGTGCCACCGTCAACCGCGGCGAGGACGCCCACACCGATGGCAAATTCGGTCTGTCCGATAAGGGCGCCATGGAGATCATGAAGCTGTTCTTCACCCCGGACGAGCAGCTGCAGGATAAAAAGATCACCGACTTCTTCGACGACGAGGTGCTCAACACCAACTTCTGGATGTACTGGCGCACCATGTTCGCCTTCGAGAACTGGCACAGCGCGCTGGAAATGAAGCTGTACCTCAAGCGCTATATCCACCACATCGGCGGTCTGCCGGACTTTACCGCCCTGCGCTTTACCCGCTATAATCAGTACGAGTCCATCATCCTGCCCATGGTGCGTTATCTGGAAGGCTTCGGCGTGCAGTTCCACTACAACACCAAGGTCACGGACGTGAAGTTCGATATCCAGAAGGGCCGCAAGCTGGCAAGCTCTGTCACCGTGGAGCACGAGGGCGAGGTCGCCAACATCGACCTGACCGAGAACGATCTGCTGTTTATCACCAACGGCGGCTGCGTGGAAAGCTGCACCGTGGGTGCACAGGATAAGGCTACCGGCTTCGATCCCACCATCCAGCCCGGCAACGGCTGGGATCTGTGGAAGAAGATCGCCGCACAGGATCCCTCTTTCGGTCACCCGGAGAAGTTCTGCTCCGAGCCGGAGCTGAGCAACTGGGAGAGCGCCACCATCACCACGCTGGACGACAAAATCCCCCAGTATATCCGCAAGATCTGCAAGCGCGACCCCTTCAGCGGTCACACCGTCACCGGCGGCATCGTCACCGTCAAGGACTCCAGCTGGCTGCTCAGCTGGACGCTGAACCGTCAGCAGCAGTTCAAGGATCAGCCCAAGAACCAGCTGTGCGTCTGGGTGTACGGCCTGTTCAGTGATAAGCCCGGCGATTACGTCAAAAAGCCCATGCGCGAGTGCACCGGCCGCGAGATCTGCATGGAATGGCTGTACCACATCGGCGTGCCGGAGGATCAGATCGCTGAGCTGGCAGAGCACAGCGCTAACACCGTGCCTGTGATGATGCCCTATATCGACGCCTTCTTCATGCCCCGTGCTATGGGCGACCGTCCCGATGTTGTGCCCGAGGGTGCTGTGAACTTTGCCTTCCTCGGTCAGTTCGCCGAGACCGCCCGCGACACCATCTTTACCACCGAGTACTCCATGCGCACCGGTATGGAGGCTGTGTACACTCTGCTGAACATTGACCGCGGCGTGCCCGAGGTCTGGGGCAGCACCTACGATGTGCGCGCCCTGATCGACGCCACCGTAAAGCTGCGCGATGGCAAAAAGATCACCGACATGGATCTGCCGCTGATCCCGCGTCTGGCGATGAAGGAAGCCTTGAAGAAGATCGAGGGCACCGACCTTGAGAAGTTCCTCAAGGAGTATAACGCCATCTGACAGTTTCCCATCCCCCATCTGACCCGGCAACGGGTCAATACTCCCCCAAAGGGACCTCTCCGCTGCTCTGCGACAGGGCACGGGGAGGTCTTTTTTTGTGTAAAAATGGTACAATGTGTGTCAAAATAAAGCGGAAGGTGAAAATAATTTGTGCCAAAAGAATGATTTTGGCTTGTCTGCGGCGGTGTTCTGTGCTATGCTAGAGCTATTGAAAGGGCAGGAGGGAAGAGCCTGCCTCAAATGCGATACGCCAAAAATAAAAGGAGGTCGTTTTCCTGTGAAACAACTTATTTCCCGTCGCAGCTTTTTAAAGGCTGCTGGTGTGACCGCTGCCGCTGCATCCATGGCTATCGGTGCGCCTGCCGCATCGGCCTGCTGGTATGGTGATAAATCCGATGTCACCATCCTGTACACCAACGATGTCCATACCTACATCGACAAGCAGAGCCCCAAGCTGACCTACGCCGCCATTGCCGACCTGAAGCAGAGCTATCAGAATGCCGGTAAGGATGTGCTGCTGGTGGACGCAGGCGACCATGTGCAGGGCACTGCCTACGGCTCCATGGACGAGGGTGCCTCCATCATCAAGCTGATGAACGCTGCCGGTTACGATGCCGCTACCCCCGGCAACCACGAGTTCGACTACGGCATGGACCGCGCCAAGGCCATCATGAAGGAAGCGGACTTCCCGTACCTGTCCTGCAACTGGGTGGACCTGCGCACTACGCTGCGGGTGCTGCCCTCCGTCAAGGTGTTCGTGCGCGGCGGCAGACGCATCGCCTTTGTGGGCGTGACCACCCCCGAGACCTTTACCAAGTCCACCCCTGCCTACTTTATGGATAAGGCACAGCGCAAGTACATCTACGACATTCAGGGCGGCGAGGACGGCAAAAAGCTCTACGATGCCGTGCAGAAGGCTATCAACAAGGCAAAGCTTCTGGCAGATGTGGTCATTGGTCTGGGACATCTGGGCGTAGACCCTTCTTCCTCTCCATGGACCAGTGAGGAGGTCATTGCCCACACCAGCGGCTTTGACGCCTTTATCGACGGTCACTCCCACACCGTGATGGAGAACAAGCAGGTGCAGGATGCCTCCGGCAAGGCGGTCACCCTGACCCAGACCGGCTCTTACTTTGCCAACGTTGGCGAGATGACCATCGCCGCGGACGGCACCATCACCACCAAGCTCATCCCCACCCACGAGGGCATGGATGCCAATATTGCCGCCATGCAGACCGGCTGGGTGAATACCGTGGACGATATGCTGGGCGAGAAAATCGCCGTGGGCGACAGCGATTTCTACGTCACTGACCCCGCCACCGGCAAGCGCCGCATCCGCTCTGCCGAGACCAACCTCGGCGACTTTGTGGCTGACGGCATCTACGCCTACTTCAACGAGGTGGAAAAGCTGCACTGTGATTTGGCGATCATGAACGGCGGCGGCATCCGCGCCGATGTGCCCGCAGGCGACTGGACCTTCAAGACCTGCAAGCAGGTCAGCCCCTTTGGCAACGTGGCATGCCTGATGTCGGTCACCGGCAAGCAGATCCAGGACGCATTGGAGTTTGCAGCCCGCTTTGCAGGCGAGGGCGGCAAGGAGAACGGCGGCTTCCTGCAGGTGGCAGGTGCTACCTACGAGATCCACACCGATATCCCCAACACCGTGCAGACCGACGAGAAGAACGTCTGGATCGGCAGCGCCACCGGCACCCCGCGCGTGCAGAACGTGAAGATCTACGATAAGGCTTCCGGCAGCTATCTGCCGCTGGACCCGGGCGCTACCTACGCACTGGCTGGCATGAACTACACCCTGCGCAATCTGGGCGATGGCTTTGCCATGTTTGACGGCGCAGAGCTGATCAAGGACTATGTGTCCGAGGATTATCTGGTAATGGCTACCTACGCCATGATCTTTGACGGCGCAGATGCTGCAGGTCTGCCGCACCTGTCCAGCGCCAACAGCCCGCTGGCTGCGTACCCCGGCTACCTGCTCAACTACGAGCAGCCCTACGGCGCAGGCCGCATTACCATTCTGTAAAAGAAGGCTCTTTATTAAGGCAAAATCAACGGTATAGCACAAAACCGGGCAGTCTGCGGGCTGCCCGGTTTTTTGTGTGCAATACGAACGATTGGAAATGCGCTCCGCTGCGCTCTGCGCATAATTAGCGGAATCGGTTTTTTATTCGGGATTCAGAAAAGCCTGCGGGCTTTTCTGAATCCCCTTTTCACCAGTGGGGTCGTAGAGGTCAACTGCATTTTGTGATTTAGACTGCTCTTTAACCATTGCGGCTCCTCCTGTGAAAATAGCGTTTGGAGCACTCCGCAGAGTGCGACAAACGCGAAATATTAAAATAATCCTTCCGCTGAAAATGCCCAGAGCAAAGCGGAGGGCATTCTGAATCGTTGTGCCATGCAGAATAATACAAACAGAAAAGCCACCTGAGTTTCCTCAGATGGCTTTGTTCTGGTTGGGGATGAGAGAATCGAACTCCCACAAGTAGAGTCAGAGTCTACCGCACTACCACTATGCAAATCCCCAATATTCTGTTGTGTTTTGCGGGGTGAGCCGCTCAACGTGTGCTATTATACGGGAAAAGCCCGGAGTTGTCAAGCACATTTTTGAAAAAAGTTGTACTTTTTTGGAAAATACCGCAGCAGCGCCGGAACGTTTGCGCCGGAGCGCTGCCGCGCTTCGGCACATTCTGCGCACCGCACCGCCTATACTGGAAGGTACAAAACCTTGCAAACCACCAGAAGGAGGATGCCTATGCCGGAACGAACCACACAAAACGCCCAGACCCTGCTTTCGCCCCGCGTTCCGCGGGACACTGAGCACGAGCGCTACCACCCGGAACTGGAAGAGAAACTGAAAGAGTGCCTGTTCTGTTTAAAGCGCAACGAGATGATGTTTGACATGGAGGTGGACACCGACCTCATCGAGCAGCGCATCTACGAGCGGCAGGCGCTGCTGGCCCGCTACCGCTATCTGCTGGCCCGGGCAAGGGAGCTGGGCCTGCATACGATTTTGAAGAAATATCGGCTGGAATGACAAGCGACAAAATTCTTGACAAGCGCCCCCGCCCGTGGTATCTTATATAAAGATAACACTGCGCACGTATCGGCGTGCGTCAAATCGTTAGAGCATAAAGAGAGGTTTTTCTACTATGGAACGTATCAAGACCATTGCTACTCGTGACCTGACCAAGAGCGTTAAGACCGGCGGCTGCGGCGAGTGCCAGACTTCCTGCCAGTCCGCTTGCAAGACCTCCTGCGGCGTGGCTAACCAGCAGTGCGAGAACAGCAACAAGTAAT
>CAVKCU010000026.1:0-11773 GCA_963654645.1 Clostridiales bacterium
CCGGGAACTGGTAGGGGCCGTAGTTGTTGGAGCAGCGGGTAATGTTCACCGGCATACCGTAGGTGTCGTGGAACGCCATGACGAACATATCGGCGCTTGCCTTGGAGGAGGAGTAAGGGCTGTGGGGGCACAGCGGGGTGGTCTCCATAAAGAAGCCGTCTGCGCCCAGTGCGCCGTACACCTCATCGGTGGAGACCTGCAGGTACTTCTTGCCCTCTTTCCAAGTCTTGGCATCGGCATCGTACCATGCCTCCTTGGCGCGCTGCAGCAGGTTGACGGTGCCCATCACGTTGCTCTGCACAAAGATCTCGGGGTTCTTGATGGAGCGGTCCACATGGCTCTCGGCGGCAAAGTTGATGACGTAGTCGAAATCGTACTTTGCAAACAGGCTCTCCACCAGCTCCTTGTCGCAGATATCGCCCTGCACGAACACATGGCGGGGGTCGCCCTCCACGTCCTTCAGGTTTTCCAGATTGCCTGCGTAGGTCAGCTTATCCAGATTGACCAGCAGGATCTCCGGGTATTTTTTGAGCATATAGTGCACAAAGTTGGAACCGATAAAACCGGCGCAGCCGGTGATCAGATAGGTTTTCATAGGTCAGTTTTCCTCTTTATTCAGTTGTTGTTGTCCCCGGACTGCGGGCGGGCTGCGGCGCGGGCGCGTTCCTCCTCGGCGCAGCAGTACTTTGCCACAAGGTAGAGGTTCTTGTTCATGCTGTTCATGGTCTTGCCCATAGCCTTGGTGTATGCTTCCAGCCCTTTGTTCATGCTGTGGATTTCTTCGTAGGTGGCTTGGGTGTACCGTGCCAGACCCTCGCTCATGTTGCTGATCTCCTCGTGGGTCTCTTTCGTGTACTCCACCAGCTCTGCAAAGGCGTACAGCGCCCACGCAAGGAACATCTGCAATACCCAGAGCACCACAGCGGCCACCAGCCCCAGCACGATGGCTGAAAACTGGCTGAAAGGCTTCAGCGCTTCATGGACCGAACCGCACAGCATAGCCGCAAGCACGAACGCCAGCACGCACTGCACCTTTGCAAAGATCTTTAATATCTTGACAGATCTGCTAAAAATCGCATCAAACATGATACATCCTCAGTTCTTCCGCAGGGGGTATTTTCAGTTTTTTCTCAGCTCTTCATGCCGTTTTCGCCGTCCCAGTGGGCGAAGAAGCAGGCCAGAGCGTCCTTCCAGTCGCGGACATCGTTGCCCACGGTGCAGCGCAGCATCCGGTTGTCCAGTGCGCTCCACTTGGGGCGGTCGGCACTGTCCGGGTGCTTTGCCTTGTACTCCTCGCTGGTGCAGGGGGCAACGGTGGCATCCACGCCGGAAAGGCGGATGATCTCGGCAGCAAAATCGTACCAGGAGCAGATACCCTCGCCGGTGCAGTGGTACAGACCGTACTCATGGGTCACGCACAGCTGCAAAATTTCGTGGGCGAGGTCGGCTGCGTTGGTGGGGTTGCCGCACTGGTCGTTGACCACTTCCAGCTTGCCGAATTTTTTGCCCGCGTTCACGATGGTCTTGACAAAGTTTTTGCCGTAGTAGCTGTACAGCCACGCGGTGCGCACGATGAAGTGGCGGTGGCAGAACCGCTCCACATACTTTTCGCCCATGAGCTTGGTGGAGCCGTAGGCGCTGATGGGTCCGGGCAGGGTGGCTTCATCCTGCGGGATGCCGCCGTTCTCCCTGCCGGAGAACACATAGTCGGTGGAAACGTGCACCAGCCGTGCGCCGGTCTTTTCGGCAGCCTGTGCCAGATTGCGGGGACCGAGGGCGTTTGCTTTAAAGGCATCGTCGTGGTGCACCTCGCACCCGTCCACGTTGGTGTAGGCGGCGCAGTTGATGATGATATCCGGGCGGTTGCGCCGCACGAACTCATCCACCATCTTGTAGTTGGAGATATCCAGCTCCGGCAGATCCACCGGGATCACCGTAGCGTTGAGCAGCTTTTCGGGGATGGGACCCAGCTCGCTGCGGCCCTCCTGCAGCTGCTTGAGCAGCTCCGTGCCCAGCTGCCCTTTGCAGCCTGTGACAATGATTTTCATACCAATGTGCCTTTCCTTATGCTTAGTAGCGCAGCTTGCCGTCTGCCACGTTCTTCAGGTGCTGACCATAGGGGCTCTTGCCGTAGCGCTCGGCGCTTTCCAGCAGGGTGTCGCGGTCGATCCAGCCGTACTTGAAGGCGATCTCCTCCGGTGCGCTGATCTTGATGCCCTGACGCTTTTCGATCATGTGCACGAAGTCGGCAGCCTCCACAAGGCTCTCCATCGTGCCGGTGTCCAGCCATGCAAAGCCGCGGCCCAGCAGCTGCACATCCAGCTCGTCCTTTTTCAGGTACATATCGTTCAGGGTAGTGATCTCCAGCTCGCCGCGGGCAGAGGGCTTTACCTGCTTTGCCATCTGCACCACTTCCTTGTTGTAGAAGTACAGGCCGGTGATGGCGTAGTTGGACTTGGGGTTCTGGGGCTTTTCCTCCACGCTGAGCACCTTGCCGTCCTTGTCGAACTCCACGATGCCAAAGCGCTCGGGATCCTGCACATAGTAGCCGAACACGGTGCAGCGGCCCTTGTTCTCTGCGTTGGCCACGGCGCTCTTGAGCAGCTTGGAGAAGCCGTTGCCGTAGAAAATGTTATCGCCCAGGATCATGGCGCAGCAGTCGTCGCCAATGAACTCCTCGCCCAGAATAAAGGCCTGTGCCAGACCGTCCGGGGAGGGCTGCACCTTATACTGCAGATGGATGCCGTACTGGCTGCCATCGCCCAGCAGCGCCTCAAAGCGGGGCGTGTCGGTGGGGGTCGAAATGATGAGGATATCCTGGATGCCCGCCAGCATGAGGGTGGACAGAGGATAGTAGATCATCGGCTTGTCGTAGACCGGCAGCAGCTGTTTGCTGGTGACCATGGTCAAGGGATAGAGCCGTGTGCCGGCACCGCCGGCGAGAATAATGCCTTTCATACTTGTGCACTCCTTTTTTCTTATAAAAAGATGTGCAGCTTAATTCAAAGCGGAGCTGCGTCCGCTGTAAACGATTTTAGATCTGCCGCGTCCGCATTTTTGTAAAAGACGATAGCAGTACACTTTATTTTACTATGAAAATACAGAAAAAGCAAGAAAGAACGGCTCTTCCAGAAAAAAATCTCTGGCAGAGCCGTTCCTGTATTTTTCTTCGGCAGCGCTCAGCCTGCTGCTCCCGGCTGCAAAAAGTTATCCAGCCAGGCTGCAAAGGTGTAGCGCTTTTCCACTGCTTCCGGCAACGGCTGATACGCCGTCTGCAAAAAGGCGGGCAGCTTTTCCTGCGCACCCGGCTCCCAGACAAGGACGTTGCACGGATGATACAGCGGGGTACTGCGGATCGCAGCGTTGTTCGTGATCAGCTTTTTGTGATAGAACATTGCCTCCAGCGCCCGGACGGTAATGCCCACCTGCCGGCTCTGCACTACCTCCACCACAATGTCGCTCTGGATGGTGTGCTGCAAAAACTCTTCGTACGGCAGTCCTTTTGTCTTGATCCACGCGGCATCCTCTGCCGCATACCGCCGGAACGGCTCGCTTACAAGGCAGAAATCTGCGGCAACGCCCTGCCTGCACAGCGCCTCCCGCATTTCCTTCATCATAGGATAGCGTCCCTTATCGACACAGGCAGAAAACGCCGTAAGACCAGCCTTGCGGTCTGCGTTCTCCCGGACAGGCAGTGTCTCCGGCGCAAAGTAGAACTGCTCGTTCAGCTTCCAGCCGAACTTTTTTGCATCTGCTGCGTCAAACGTCCAATTTTCGCACCGGCGGCGCAGTGGGTCATTTCCGCGCAGCCATGTGTGATTGGTAATATTCCAGTTCCAGAGCACCAGCCTTGTCCGGTTCGGGTCGATGCGTTTTTTCAGGTACAGAAACAGTGCCGGTTCCTCAAACAGCACGATCAGTCGATACTGCGCCAGATAGCGCGGCGTAAGCTGCCGGAGCTGAAGCGGCCGCAGCACGCTCAGACCGTATTTTTCCCGGCGGAAATCGCAGATCGGCAGCACGGTGCAGCCGCATTCCTGCATTTTCCGGTTGTAAAAGCGCTCAAATCCATTTGTATCCAGCTTGATCAGCAGCACTTCGCTCATCTTCATGGCAGCACCTCCTTTACCACGCAAAGCCCCATTTGGAAAAGTAGCGCATCAGACTGCGCAGCTGCCATAAAAAGGGCTTCAGGCTGCGGTGCGCCGCGCGGTGCCATGCGTGGATGGCGGTGTACTGGGGCACCAAGTACACCCTGCCCTGCGTGCGCATCTTCTGGGTAAGATCGGCGTCCTCCACATACATGAAGTACTCCTCGTCAAAGCCGCCCACCGCCTTGAAGGCGGCAGTGTCCACCGCCGAAAAGCTGCCGGTGCAGAACTCGATCTCGGTGGGCTTTGTCAGGTCCTTGTCTGCCATCAGATAGCGGTCGTTGTACTTTGCCCAGAAACGCAGACAGGGCAGCTGGCGGTAGACCATGGCGCGCACGTTGCACCGGCGCAGCGGCAGCTGCTGGGGCTTGCCATCCGGGAAGAGCAGTCCCGGGCGGGTCATCACCACGCCGGGGTGCGCCGCCATCCAGTCCGCAAGGTCGCTCAGGGTATCCGCGGTCAGCTGGATATCCGGGTTGAGGATAAAGTGCACCCGGCTGTGCAGCAGCGAGAGCACCGTGTTGTGCCCGGTGCCGAAACCGCCGTTCTCCAGCCGGCAGAGCACCTGCACGGTCTGCCCGGGGGCGGTGCGCAGGGTGCCGTCCTTTGCGGCGGCGGTCAGCCGCTTGCCGCTGCCGTCCGGGCTGGCGTTATCCACCAGATATAAGGTCAGCGGGTAGCGGCGGGTGCAGTCCAGCACGGTCTGGGCGGCTCTGATCGCCTCCCCGGCGCCGTTATACACCACGATACAGGCCGAAAGCTCCATCTGCGTTCCCCCTTTCGTTTCGGTTTGGGCAGAAGGCTCACTCCAGCGGCTTGATGTCAAAGCTGAAGTCCTCCTTCATCAGGTCAAAGTTGGGGTTCATGCAGGGGTCGCCCGCAGCCAGTTGCTTTGCCCACCGCTTCTGGAACCGCTCCACCTCAGAGGCAAAGCGCTTGCGCTTGGCGGGGCTTTCGTCCAGCCCGCGGCTCTTGCTCTCGTAGTGGTACAGCTGCGCAAAGGGGGTGAACACATTGGTGTAGCCTGCCTCCCGCACGCGGACGCAGAAGTCCACATCGTTGAAGGCCACGGCAAAGCTCTCGTCCAGCCCGTCCACCTGCTCGTATACGTCCTTGCGCACCATCAGGCAGGCGGCGGTCACTGCGTACACGTCCTGCGCATAGGAGAGCCGTCCCATATAGCCGGGATGCCCCACGGGGAAGTTCTTGTGCATGTGCGCCGCCAGCGTCAGGAAACCAAAGCCGATGCCCGCGTGCTGGATGGTGTTGTCCGGGTAGAGCAGCTTTGCACCCACGCAGCCCACACGGTCCTGCTGGGCGTACATGACCATCTCCTCCATCCAGCGGGGAGAGATGACCTCGGTATCGTTATTGAGCAGCAGCAGATACTCACCGGCGGCAGCGCGTGCACCGAAGTTGTTCAGGGCGCTGTAATTAAAGCCGGTGCCCTGCCATGTGAGCACCCGCAGGGTGTCCGGGTGCTCCTTTTGCAGCTGCTCGTAGCAGCGGAAGGTGGCAGGCTCTTTGCTGTTGTTCTCGATAATGATCACTTCAAAATCCGGGTAGGTGGTCTTGCGGTAGATGGACTCCACGCACACCCGCAGATCGCCCGAATGGTCGCAGCTGGGGATCAGCACACTGACCCGCCCGGGCTTTACGATGGTGTAATCGGTCTTATAAAAGCCCGGGGTATTGGGTACCATGGTCACCGCATCCACCGGCACGCCCATACGGTCGTAGTGGGCGCGCAGCGCCTTCATGGCTGCCTCCAGACAGTAGGTCTTGGCGGAAATGTTGCTGGCTACGCTGGCAGGGCTGGAACGCCAGTAGTACAGCAGGTGCGGGATGTGCACGATCTTTTCTGCCTGCTCGGTCAGGCGCAGGTAGAGGTCGTAATCCTGACTGCCGTTGAATTCTGCCCGTTCGTCGCCGCCCACCTTTGCCAGCAGCGCCGCGCTGAACACGCTCAGGTGGCAGATATAGTTGTTGGAGCGCAGGTTATCCAGCATATAATCCGGCTTGAAGTGGTAGACCGTCAAATGGTCGATGTCCCCTTCAAAGGTCACCTCGTCGGTGTATACAAAGTCCGCGCCCTGCTTGGCGATGGCTTCCGCCGCATACCACAGTGCGCAGGGGTGCAAAATGTCGTCATGGTCCAGCAGAGCGATATACTCGCCGGTAGCAAGGGCAAAGCCCTGATTGGTGTTGCCCGCAATGCCCTCGTTGCTGTCCAGCTTCCGGTAGCGGATGCGGCTGTCGGTGCGGGCGCGCTCCTGCACGAGGGCGCCCACGTCCGCGTCCTGTCCGGCATCCACCATGCACAGCTCCCAGTTGCGGTAGGTCTGGTTCTGCACCGAGTCCAGCAGCTCCACCAGAAAATCGTGGGGGGTGTTGTACAGCGGCACCACGATGCTGATAAGGGGCGCAGCGGGCTGGTCTGCAGCCTGCTTTACCAGCAGCTCCACGTCCGCAAAGCGGTCGGCGGGCATGGTCTTGCCCGGGAACAGCTTTTTATACTCCTTTTTAGCCTTTGCCTGTGCCTTTACACCCGCAAAGCCCACCCGGCGCAGGGTGGCAAAAAAGACGAACAGCGGGAAGGTATGCCACAGCTGGCGGCACTTGCTTACCAGATACCGCAGCGGCCAGCTGGCCTTCCAGAAGGTGGAGTTGACCACACTGTTCAGGGTCTTTTCCAAGTCCTGCTCATGGCTGCGGCTCAGGGAAAGGTCGCTGCGCAGCCGCTCCAGCTGGGCAGCCTGCTCGGCGGCGGTGCGCTCTGCCAGCAGGGTACGCTCCCGCAAAACGTCCAGCTGCTGCTCGTAGCCATCCTCCAGCTCCGGCAGCTCCGGGGCGTCCATGCGGCAGAACAGCGCCGTCAGCTGCTCCTTGCCGCGGTCCTTCCATGCAAGCTCCCGGCAAAAGCCCTGTGCGGCAAGCTGCTTTGCGCAGTCCGCCATCCCGGCGTACTCGCCGCACACCAGCACCACCTTTTGTGCCTGTACCGCGGGCAGGGTGACCCACTGGGGGTCTGCCACCACCAGCAGCTCCGGGGCGCTTTGCACCACCGTGGTATTCATTTTACAAAAAGCCTCTTCCAGCAGGCCGCTGTCTTCCAGCACCTGTACGCTGCGGGGCGCCAGCTCCCGCACGATGCGCTGTGCCAGTGCGCGACAGCGCTCGGCAGCCTCCTGATTTTGCTTTTCCTGATCCAACTCCATGCTGATACTCCAATCCGTGCGCTGCACGTCTTTACGTGCAGTTATGTTTCCCGTTCATTTTTCACAAACGGATATAGTATACCAAATCCTGCGGCGTTTGAGAAGGTTTTTCCAAAATTTCAGTCAAGCACGCTTAGCGGAACAGCCCTGCCAGCCAGCCGAACAGCCCGCCGCTGCGGGTAGTGCGGGTACGGATCTGCGCCCCGGTGTAGTAGTGCTGCAGGATCTGCTTGTAGTTCATGCCTTCCTCGGCGGCGTAGCCCACCGCGCCGCACTGGCTCATGCCCACGCCGTGACCAAAGCCGTAGTAGGTCATGCAGGGGGTGCCGCTGGCATCGGTGCCGAAATCGAAGCAGTAGCGGGAGGAAACGAACTGGTTGATGTACCGGTAGCTGCGCCCGTTGGACACCAGCGTGTTGTACTGCACAAAGCCGCCCAGATTCTTGTGGGTAGTGTCGGCGCTCTGGTAGGGCTCGCCGGTGCGGCTGTCGTTGTATTCTATATAGGTGTAGTCCTTGCCGATGACCCGGCGCAGCAGGTTGTGGTACTGCTCCTCGTAGGGGCTTTCCACGCTTTGCAGATAGGGCACGTCCGTGCCCCATGCGTCCAGACTGGCGCAGGTACCGTACACGCCGGTCTGGGTGTTGTAGCCCGCACTGGCCGACCATACCGCATCGCACACGCTGCCGTTGTACACCAGCACCTCTTCCTTGACCGCCTGCACCGCTTTGCGGATGGCGCTGCGGGTGGAGGACGGGATCTGGCTGACCGGGGTGTAGATCAGCGCATTGGCGGACGAGCCGTACTGCTTGTGGTATTCCAGATAGGAGTGCACCGCCACCGCCTGCGCCTTCCACGCCTGCTGCGCGGCGCTGGCACTGACATAGCTGCCAATGGAGCCAAGCTCGGTGTAGGTGATGCCCACCAGACAATCCACCAGATCCAGCGTGACGTTGCGCTTGAGCCCCTGCCCCTTGATGTTCAGGTACGGCATGGTGATCTTATCCTTGGAGCCAAACAGCCAGCTCAGACAGTTTTCGTCCTCTGCGGGGATCAGGGTGGTATCAGCCCCGCCGATGGTGGTGGCAGCCGATGCCGCTGCCGCCGGGATGCAGACGCACAGCACCGCCGCCAGCAGAAAAGCCGCCGCGCGGCGGGCAAAAGAATGCAGATGTTTCAAGATCCGGTTTCCTCCTTATGGGCATAGTTTACCTTTTGATATGACCCTAGTGTAACACAGCCGGCGCCGCCGGGCAAGAACCGGAGTTATGTATTTTACAGTACCGCTTTGGGGAAGCGCTGCCGCACGCGCAAAAAAGCCGCTGCACGGTCAGGTGCAGCGGCTTTTCTCTTCACTTACCTTCTATGGAAAAAACGCTTTTACAGGGCAGCCACGGCAGCCTTCAGGGCATCCACGCGGTCGGTGTTCTCCCACTTCACGCCCAGATCCTCGCGGCCCATGTGGCCGTAGGCAGCCAGCTGGCGGTAGATGGGCTTGCGCAGGTCAAGGTCACGGATGATGGCGGCGGGGGTCAGGTCAAACACCTTCTCCACTGCCTGCTCGATCTTCTCGTCTGCCACAGTGCCGGTGCCGAAGGTATCCACCATGATGGACACAGGCTTTGCCACGCCGATGGCGTATGCCACCTGCACCTCGCACTGCTTTGCCAGACCCGCTGCCACGATATTCTTTGCCACCCAGCGGGTAGCGTAGGCTGCGCTGCGGTCCACCTTGCTGGGGTCCTTGCCAGAGAAAGCGCCGCCGCCGTGGCGTGCATAGCCGCCGTAGGTGTCCACGATGATCTTACGACCGGTCAGACCGGTATCGCCCTGCGGACCGCCCACGACAAAGCGACCGGTGGGGTTGATGTAGTACTTGGTGTTCTCGTCCAGCAGCTCAGCCGGGATGGTGGCCTTGATGACCTTTTCCATCACGTCTGCGCGCAGCTGCTCCATGCTCACGCTCTCGCTGTGCTGGCTGGAGATGACCACGGCGTCCACACGCACGGGCTTGTTGCTCTCGTCGTACTCCACGGTCACCTGGCTCTTGCCGTCCGGGCGCAGGTAGTCCATCTCGCCGCTCTTGCGCACTTCAGTCAGGCGTTTTGCCAGCTTGTGGGCAAGGCTGATGGGCATGGGCATCAGCTCAGGGGTCTCGTCGCAGGCATAACCGAACATCATGCCCTGATCGCCTGCACCGCCCACCTGATCGTTGGTGCCCAGTGCAATATCGGGGCTCTGCCCATCAATGTTGGAGATGACGGCGCAGGTGTCGGCGTCAAAGCCGAACTTTGCGCGGGTGTAGCCGATATCGGCCACCACCTCGCGGACGACCTTCTGGAAGTCCACATAGCAGCTGGTGGTGATCTCGCCCATAATGTGCACAAGACCGGTGGATGCGCAGGTCTCGCATGCCACGCGGGCGTTGGGGTCGTGGGTCAGGATCTCGTCCAGAATTGCGTCGGAGATCTGGTCGCAGATCTTGTCGGGATGTCCCTCGGTGACGGACTCCGAAGTAAACAGGTGTCTAGCCATTTTTTTGCCTCCTAAAATGTTGCAGTTGCGTGTATTTACCCTTCCATCAAGTTTGTTCTGAAAAATAAAAGCGCCCAGAGCCGAAAGCTCTGAGCGTTGCACTCTTATCTTCCGGTTTCCCGCAGGATTTGGCACCTTACGCTCCCGCGCAGGTTGTCGGGCTTCACAGGGCCTGTCCCCTCAGCCGCTCTTGATAAGTCGGTATTCAATTGGTACGCCACATATTCTATCATTGCAGCGTCAGATTGTCAAGATAAGTCGCACTTATTTTAGACATTCCTTTTAAATTGATGGAGCTTTTCCCTGCTCCGGTGCGGCATGACCGTCCCGGGCGGCGTGGAAGGCGCGCTTTTCTGCATACATCCGCTCGTCCAGCTCTACCAGAAACTTTTCCACGCTGCCGCCCTCGTACTTTGCCACGCCGGTGGAGAAGGACAACTGAAAGCTGCCCGCCGGAGCGGCGGCGTTATAGCGCTGCACCCGCTGCTCGATGGCGGCGCAGGTCTTATCCAGAAGCTCCTCTGAGCCGTGCCGGATCAGCACCATGAACTCGTCGCCGCTCATGCGGATGGCTACCGAGTTTGCCGCCAGCGCCCCGGACAGGATGTGACCGATCTCCTGAATAGCCCGGTCGCCCTCGGCATGACCGTAGGTGTCGTTGATCTCCTTGAAGCAATTCACGTCCATCATGATGCCGTAAACGTCCTTCTCCTGCGTGGCGTGGATGCGCTCCAGACAGTAGTTCATGTACTTGCGCCCGAACAGACCGGACAGCTCGTCGGTATAGCCGCTCAGGCTGCGGGTCTGGCTGTCCACGAACACAAAGGCGACGGCTACAGACAGCCAGCCGAAGGCCATGCCGTAGAACATGCCCTGCAGCACCGTGCCTACCGCACAGGTGATGACGAAGTAGTACACCGGGAAAAACTCCACCGTAATGCCATCGCGCTTGGCCTTATGCACCTGCCACACGCTCTCGGCATAATAGCTGAACAGCAGCAGATATAGCAAAATGTTCAGCGGGCCGCGGCGGTAAACGTTGTCCGCGGAGATGGTAAAGATCCATCCCATACCGAAAAGGTTTGCCAGCAGCAACAGCAGAACCACCAGCAGCGGTGCGCTCAGCAGCAGATGCTTTCTGCGCAGGCGTCCGGTGCTGCGGTAGACCCGGAAGTCCACATACAAACACCACGCAAAGCCCACGCTCACGGTAGCGCCGGTGCAGACGGTGTTGGTGAGGTACAGCCATAACCGGCTTGCCGCGCCGGGCACGCCGTCCAGCAGATAGCTGAGCGTTTCTGTGGCCTGTGCCAGCAAGGTCACCACCAGCATCCGGCAGAAAAGCGCTGTTCCAACGCTGTTTTTACTTTCGCCGCGCACCCGCAGCAAAAGCAGAAAGCTTACCAGCACCGCCCCTGTGCCATTGGCTACAAGGATCTCGGGTATATTCATTGCATTTCCTCCTCTGCCCGCCTTGCCCCACAAGGCAGACAGCCCCCTGTTTTATACAGTGTCTATCTGTATTATACACCCTGCCGCGCCCTGCTTGCAAGGCTCTGGCATAAAAAAGACCGCTGCACGGCAATTTGTGCAGCAGCCTTTGGGAAAGTCAGACGATTCGGAATAGCCTCCGCGTGCGCTCCGGCTCTGTTCTGTGGAAATATTATTTATAATTGTATTTCAACCCATCCTACAGCTGGGTTGAAATACTTTTTTCCAGAAAACTTAGTAGCCCTTTGCCTGCTCGCCGTTCAAAATCTTGACAGCGCGGGAGGTGCCCAGACGGTCAGCGCCCAGTGCAAGGAAGGTTTCCATATCCTCCACGGTGGAAATGCCGCCGGCAGCCTTGACCTTGCAGCGGCCATGCAC